>JASLXW010000053.1:13239-13566 GCA_030740135.1 Nitrospinota bacterium | reverse complement strand
GGTACTGATTGTTCAGGATGAAGGTCTTGACGGGGAGGCCGTACTGGTCAATCGTGGCCAACTCTTGGAGGTTGATCTGGAAGCTGCCGTCTCCGTCAATGTTGACGACGAGTTTGTCGGGGTGAGCGACCTGGGCGCCGATGGCGGCGGGCAAACCGTAGCCCATGGCCCCGAGCCCGCCGGACGTGAGCCACATCCGGGGCTTGTCGAAGGGATAGAGCTGTGCCGCCCACATCTGGTGCTGGCCGACGCCCGAGCTCATGATCAAGTCAGTCCCCGCCACTTCGAACAGTTGCTCGAGAAAGTATTGGGGCTTGATGGTTCCGT
>JASLXW010000053.1:2659-13229 GCA_030740135.1 Nitrospinota bacterium | reverse complement strand
GTAATCGCCCGGCTCCACCTCGCGGACCAGGGCCTCGAGCGCCGCCCCGACATCGGCGTGCAGAGAAATGTGGGGCCGAACCCGTTTGCCGATCTCGGCCGGATCGATGTCCACGTGACAGATGGTCGCCTTGGAGGCGAACTTGCGCACGTCTCCGGTGACACGGTCATCGAACCGCACGCCGAGCGCGATGCAGCAATCGGTCTCCGACAGGGCGTAGTTGACCGTGTGGCTGCCGTGCATTCCCGGCATGCCCAAGCAGAGCGGATCCGCGATGGGGTAAATCCCCAGACCCAACAGCGTGGTCGCAATCGGAATCCGTGTCTTCCGGACAAACTGGCGGAGCAGGTCCGAACACCCGGACAGAATGATTCCATGGCCGGCGTAAATCACCGGACGGCGGGCGTTTCGGATCACCTCGCACATCCGGGCGACGCCTTCCGGGTCCACTTCGATAGGCGGCTCGTACTCCACCAACGAGGTTTTGTGATCGGCGTCGGGGTCATACTCGACCGAGTCGACCTGGAGATCCTTGGGGACATCAATCAGGACCGGACCCGGCCGCCCGCTCCGGGCGATGTGAAAGGCCTCGCGAATCACCCGGGGAAGATCGCCGATCTCCTTGACCAGGTAGTTGTATTTGGTGCAGGGGATGCTCATTCCGTATACGTCGGCTTCCTGGAAGGCATCGCTGCCGATCATGGCCGTCGCCACCTGGCCGGTCAGCGCGACGATGGGCACCGAATCCATCAGGGAATGCTGGAGACCCGTCAGCAGGTTGATCGCCCCGGGCCCCGAAGTCGCCATGCACACGCCCACCTTCCCCGTGGACTGGGCATAGCCGTCGGCCGCCAGGGACGCCCCCTGTTCGTGCCGGATGAGGATGTGCTGGATGCCGCTACCGTACAGGGCGTCGTAGAAGGGCATGATGGTTCCGCCCGGCATCCCGAACGTCACCTCCACCCCCTGCCGTTTCATCTCTTCTATGATGATTTCCGAGCCGGTCTTGCGCACGGTCGGACCCCCTCCTATTTGCGGCCCTGACGGGCCTGCGCGCGGGGCGGGCGATTCAGCCCGCCGCCGCTTTCTTACGGCGCTTGCTTCCCCCGGGTTTGCCGTTCGGGTCGCCGGAGAAGATCATG
The DNA here is from genome assembly GCA_030740135.1 of Nitrospinota bacterium. The sequence continues at coordinate 12,087 of JASLXW010000053.1, read as the reverse complement.
TCCCCCAGGCCCCCTCCGGCCGGAACCATTGGAAAAACGTTTTCTTCCTTGCTTACATGGCAATCGATCACGACGGGCCCCGGCATCGCGAGGGCCGCCTTCAGATCCTTTTTCAGACGCCCGGGATTTTCAATGGCCACGCCTTTCGCCCCGTAGGCCTCGGCCAGCAGAACAAAGTCCGGATTCACCGCCAGGTCGGTGTTCAGGTACTGCTTGTTCCAGAACAGGTCCTGCCACTGGCGGACCATGCCCAGAAAGAAATTGTTCAGCAATAACACCTTGACCGGCAGACCGTATTGCATGGCGGTCGCCATCTCACAGGCGACCATCTGAAAGCCGCCGTCTCCCAGGATGGCGACGACGCGGGCATCCGGCAACGCGACCTGCGCCCCCAGGGCCGCCGGGAACCCGAATCCCATCGTCCCGAGACCCCCGGAGGAAATGAAGGTCCGCGGCTTTTTCACCGTGTAGTGCTGGGCCGCCCACATCTGGTGCTGTCCGACGTCGGTTGTGATGACGGTGTCCTCATCGCACGCTTCCAGGAGGGCGCGGATGGCTTGCTGCGGCTTGATCTCCCCCTTGACCTCTTCTGAATCAAGCGGATGGGTTTCCTTCCAGGACTGGATCCGATTCAGCCAGCCCGCACCCCGATTCCTGGGGGCGATCTTGTTCAGTTCCCGGAGGATGTTTCGCGCGTCCCCCACCACGGGGATGTCCACCCGGACGTTTTTGCTGATGGACGTAGGGTCGATGTCGATGTGAACGACCTTTGCGCGCGGGGCGAAAGTGTCCAGCTGGCCGGTGACCCGGTCATCAAATCGCGCCCCCACCGCGATCAGCAGGTCGCAGTCCGCGACGGCGTAATTGGCGTACGCGGTCCCATGCATTCCCAGCATCCCCAGAAACAAGGGGTGGTCGCCGGGAAATCCCCCGAGGCCCATGAGGGTGAGGGTGACCGGGATCCGGGTCTTCTCGGCCAACTTGCGAAGGTCGTCCGCGGCCCCGGAGATGATGACCCCGCCGCCGGCGTAGAGAACGGGTCTTTCGGCTTCTTTGATGGCATCGGCCACCCGGCGGATCTGGCGGGCATGGCCCACCAGCGTCGGCTTGTAGGAGCGAAGCTCCACCTTGTCGGGGTAGGCGAATTCCGCCTTGGCCACGAGGATGTCCTTGGGCAAATCCACCAGAACGGGCCCCGGCCGGCCGGTGGCCGCGATGTGAAAGGCCTCTTTCAAGGTTCTGGCCATCTCGGAGACGTCCTTCACCATGTAATTGTGCTTGGTGACGGTCCGGGTGATTCCGACAATGTCGGCTTCCTGAAAGGCGTCATTGCCGATCATCGGGGAAGGGACCTGTCCGGTGAAGGCCACCAGGGGGACGGAATCCATGAAGGCGTCGGTGATGCCCGTCACCAGGTTGGTCGCCCCCGGGCCGGACGTGGTCAGGCAAACGCCCACCCTGCCGGAGGCCCGGGCGTAGCCTTCCGCCGCGTGAACCGATCCCGCCTCGTGGCGCGTCAGGACGTGCCGGATGGCATGCCTTTCCATCATGTCGTAAATGGGCAGAAGCACCGCACCCGGGTAACCGAAGACGTGCTTCACGCCCTCGGCGGCCAGACACCGCGCAAAGATTTCCGCCCCCGTCGACTTCTCGCTCATCCCAACGCTTCCCGCCGCATTAAAGACCACGGAACATCACAGCACGGCACGGTGCGTCCATGACGCTTTTCAGGAACTCCGATGCCGCTTCAACGCCTGGGTCATCTCGTCCTTTGCCTGAAGCTTCAACTTCTTAAGACGCCGGATCTCCACCTCCTCCGCGGCCGACATGTGCGTCTTGGACTCCAGGTTTCGGATGGTCTCGTCCAACTCGGAATGCCGGTCGACCAACCGGGAGAAACCCGCATCCCTTTGCATGATGGACTCCAACAAATCCTGTTCATCACCGCCCATGGTCCGCCTCCTCTCCCCCTTTGAATCCGGTCGGAAGATCAATATAGAGACCGGACGAAGATTATGAAACCCCTTATATTATCACCTTCCACCTCCTACCGGCCGCGATCCCCTCCATAGCGAAGCCGCCATTGAACCTCGGCTTCCGCTTCCCGGACGTACCGGGGGCGGAAACCCGCGGGCGCGCTCACCTCGCCCCGCCGGATTCGGCGCCCGCCGCACAAGGCCACCTCCCCCGCCGCGGCGGGCCAGTCTTCCCGGGGGATCAGCCGCTCGCGCCCCTTCCCGAGCCGACGGATGTCCTCTCCGAACCGCTCGGCGCCGTCCCCCCAAATCCAAGTGGGACCTTCCAAGAGCCCGCAAAGGGCCGCGGGGGAAAGCATCAAGTCATCCGATCGGCGGACGAGCCGGCCGTCCTCCCAACCGAAGAAGGCCGCGAACACCAGCCCCTTCCCCGCGTCCAGGACCGGACAAAGGCCCTGCGCCCGGGGGCCGAGGGCCAGCGACCAAGCCCGCATCGTCTCCACGCCCACCAGGGGGACGCCCAAAGCGGCGATGATTCCGAGGGCGGTTCCGATGGCGATGCGCAAACCGGTGAACGAACCCGGCCCCGCGGACACGGCCACCCCCGACAGGTCGCCGGGCGCCAGCGATAGAATCTCCAACATTCGGAGGATTTCCGGGGCGAGGCCCTCCGCATAGGTGCGGCCGGGACTCAGGGGCGAGAGGATCTCCACCTTGCCGGCGGAGGCGATCGCGACCGATCCGCTCCGTCCGGCGGTGTCGATGCCCAAAACGGGACCAGCTCCAGGAGGATATTCAGGCGCCGCGGAGCAGCGGCTTCCGGGCATTGCGCTTGTCCTGCGTGAGGTAATAGGCAAGCCCTTCCAACTCCAGTCCGAGGTCGACGTTGCGAAGCCTGACAGCCGCGGGAACGCTCAGCCGGATGGGGGCGAAATTGAGGATGGCGCTCACCTTGGCTTTAACAAGCCGGTCCGCCACCTCCTGGGCGCTCTCGGCGGGCACCGCGATGATGCCGATCCGGATGTCCCTTTGCCGAACGATTTCCGGCAGGGCCTCCATCGCCAACACCTCGGTCTTCTTCATCCGGCCCAGGCGTGTCCGCGCGGGATCTTTATCGAGGACGGCGGCGATCTCGAATCCGAGCTGGACGAATCCCTGATAGGCCAGCAAAGCGGCCCCCAGGTTCCCCGCACCGACCAGGGCCACGCGCCAGACCCGGACAACGCCCAGGATGCGCCGCAGGGCGTCACGCAACTCACGCACCCGATACCCCAGGCCCCGGATTCCAAACCCGCCGAAGTACGCCAGGTCCTTTCGGATCTGGGCGGGATTGAATCCACACCGGCTCGCCAGCGTCGCCGAGGAGACGATGCTCAGGCCCTCGCCGTCCATCAGATGAAGCACCCGGCCGTAGATCGATAGGCGATGGACAGTCGCCTCGGGAATGTGTTCGGGTTCAAGCGGCTTGGCCTTCCCCAGTCGGCGCTCGGGCGGCTTCGAGGCCCGGCCGGAGCGGGGACCGCGGGGGACCGTTCTCCGTTTTCCGGGTGGACGCCCGGACTTGTCTTTTGGAGATCTCATCGCGATTGATTCGGCCGAATTTGCACCGAGGCTTCTACGGAGAGGCACGGACCCCGCCGCGTCGAATGGATGTCCGTCTCTCTGATCCGGCCGGGGGACCGGCCACCGGTCCCCCGGCCGGCAACCCGTCTCGTCAACCGCCCAGCAGCTTGAACGGGTCGACGAACAACAGAATAATGGCCACCAACAGGACGTAGATGACCAGCGACTCGATCAGCGCCAACCCGATGATGAGCGTCGTCCGGATATCAGCGGCCGCTCCGGGGTTTCTCGCCATTCCGTCCAGAGCGCTGGCGATTCCCTTGCCCTGGCTCACGGCCCCGCCGACGGCGGCCATCCCCAGCCCGAACATGCAACTGAACGCGGCCACCAGAAAGTAGGTCATCTTTCCGGCGCCTGCTGCTCCCCCCTTCCCGGCGGCCTCGGCCGCCCAGGCGGCTTCGCCCGCAAGCAGGAGCGAAACCCCCGCAAGGAGTAGGACTCCAAGCACTTTTCGGTTCATCAAATTCTCCTTTCCCTCTTCCATCAGTGATGCTCTTCCAAAGCACCGGCCAGGTAAATCATCGACAGGAGCACAAACACGAACGCCTGGATGAAACTCATGAAAATCGCGAAGACGAGAATCAAAGAAGGCGCCAGCACGGGCACCCAAAGGAATTTGAACAGGAGACTGAGAACGAAAATGTTCACGATCACCTGCTCCTTCCCGAAGATGTTCCCGAAGAGGCGGACCGACAATGACAAAGGACGGGCCAGGTGCCCGATCAACTCGATGACCACCATTAACGGAGCGAGCCACCAAATGGGCCCGGTGAACTGCTTGAGATAGCCCCAGCCATGGGTCTTCACCCCAACGTAATGGGTCATCAGAAACACGGTGATGGCGCACGAGGCCGTCGTATTGATATTCGCCGTCGGTGAGAACATCCCGGGAATGAGACCCATCAGGTTGGAAGCGAAAATATAGATCCCGAGGGTGGCCAGAAGCGGGAAATAGGCCCGGCCCCCGCGACCCATCACGTTGTCGATTAAATCGAGCAGGCCTCCGAAAAACGTCTCGGAAAAATTCTGACCGCCCGCCGGCGCCCACTGGAGCGAGCGCTTGATGACCAGGGACACCGCCACCAGAACGATCATCACGTGAAGCGGCAGGCCCGGAATATAAAAATACATGAAGGGCTCTTTCATGCCCGCATCCCCATCCGCCTCGCCAAACGACTCGTCATAGAAAGACCTTTCATCGAATCGGCGCCCTCACCCTTACGGGCGCCGCCGGGAACGGCCAAGCCGACCCAGATCAGCCCCGCAACCGAGATGGAGAACCCGCCGATCACCCCCAGGGGGTGCGGCCCCCAAACGCGGAAGACAGCCGCCAGGAGCAACGCCAGGGCGGCGTACTTCGCCATGTACAACGCATGCACCCACCCCGCCGGCCGGCGGCCCCGCCTCAGAACCCCGTCGAAATACACCTTGATCAGCCGGAAATTCAGCAAACCCACGGCGCCGCCCAAAACAACGCCTCCGGCCGCGTCGAATCCGGAGAACGCCAGGGCAAACAACGAGGCGGCGGCGAGCAACGCCCAACCCCGCCGCTCCACCGCAATCAGGACGGCGTCATCCGTCGTCGGTTCCACGGGTCGAATTCTTTGTTGAATCCGCGGCGTCATTTTTTCCGTCCCAGGCGAATCGCCGTCCGAAAAAGGTTGACAAACCCCGCCGCAATCCCCAGGAGGAGGAAAATGAGAATCCCCCAGGGCCGCGTATCCAGCCACCTGTCGAGAATGACCCCCAGCGCGAGACCCACCCCGATGCAAAGGGCGAGGTTCCATCCCATCGAGAGCAGGTCGCCCATTTGGCGCAAGCCGCCGCCGGAGGAATTCGGCTCTCCCCCCGGATCCTCCGGGGCCCGCTCAGAATCTTGTGATGGCGTCGAAGCCGACTCCGATTTCCGGCCGGAGCGCACGGCCAAGGTCTCCCGGGGAGCATGATAAATATTTCACAAACAGCGAAGTTACAAGTCGGAGATTCGGATGTCAAGCTTGAATTCAAAACGCGGAAATCGAAGGGGGGATTCACCTCACGAGCACTTGCCTTGCGTCACAACGCCATTCATTCAGCCTGATTCCAACTCTTCCAGACTCCGGGTCTCCTCGATGATCCGCGAGTAGATCCGGACCAGGGCGTCCGGCGGGAGGGGACCTGTCGCCTTCGAGGAAACGCGCTTGAGCACTTCCGCTTCCCGGTCCGAGTCGTGAATCGGCTCGCCCCGAACCCGTTTGGCCTCCCCCGCCCGGAGTCCCAGGGTCGCCCGGCGGTTCAGCAACCGGACGATTTGCTCGTCCAACTCGTCAATTTGAGGTCGAATCCCAGTTTTTTCCATGGCAGGCGTAAGTTGGCACAAAGCCTGACACGGGTCAAGTCGACCCGGCGGCTCTCCCCATTTCCCTCCTGAAATTCCCTTGACGATCCACCGGCCCCCAGTTAGCCTGGATTTCTCACCTGGTCTGCGCCCCTGTCGGACGCTTCCCGAAAGGCGCCAGTCCCTATCGTGTGCACGATCTCATGGGAAATGTGTGGGAATGGGTGGCCGAACCTCTTCCTGACCGATTCCTTTCAGACAAGGTCCGCAGGCCCGACCCCGATCTCAGGTTGCAAAAAGGGGGCGCATGGCGGGATTAACTGAGTCATGGCCTATTCGACGATCCCAATCCTGCCGAGGATCAAGAAAGAACATATCCCCCTGTTGAGGAGAGGGTTCCGCCCGTTCTTTCTTCTGGCCAGCGTCTACGGGGCTTTTTTCCTGAGCGCGTGGATGGCCCTCTTCTTGGGGACCGGGTTCGTTCCGGCGGTGCTTGATCCCGTGGTCTGGCGCGCCCACGAGATGGTGTTCGGCTTCGCGGCGGCCGCGGTGTCCGGGTTTCTCCTCACGGCGACGGCGACCTGGACCCAGCACCCCCCCGTGCAGGGCGCCCGCCTCGGTCTGGTCATCGGCGTTTGGGCCGCCGGGCGCGTCGCCATGTGGCTCTCGGGCGTCCTGCCCGCCTACGCCGTGGCGGCGGCCGACTTGGCGCTGTTTCCTGTTCTGGGATACGTCCTGGCGCCCGTATTGTTCGCCCGCGGGAACCGCATTCACCTGCTCTACTACGTTGTTTTCGGTCTTTTCTTCACCGCGAACCTGTTGATCCATCTGGAACCCCTGCGCGGAATCAAGGGCGCGGGGCAGCCGGGGCTTTGGCTCGGCGTGGGACTGTTGGCGCTGTTGATCGTCATCGTCATCGGCCGAATCGTCCCCACGTTCTGCGACATCGAGCGCATGACAACGGGGGGATCGAAGACCCCGGCCTCGCGCCCGTCTCTCGAAGCGGCCGCCATCATCTCCGTCACGCTCCTGCTCGCCGCGAACCTGCTGGACCGGGAAGCCGCCTGGGTCGGCCTCCTCGCCCTCGCGGCGGCGGCCATTCAGATCGTCCGCATGGCGCACTGGAGAGCCGGACGGCTGCTCCGAAAACCCTACATCGCGGCGCTCCACCTGGGATACGCCTGGGTGATTGCGGGCTTGGCCTGTCTGGGCATCGCCTATCTGGACGGCCCCGTTCCCGAGGTGAGCGCCCTGCACGCGATAACGGTGGGCGGGATCGGGACGACGATTCTGGCCGTGATGTCGATCGTCGGACTGCTCCACACCGGCAGGCCCGCGAAAATCCACCCGATGGTCATCCTCTCCTATCTTCTCCTCACGGCCGCGGCCCTCTTGCGGACCGCCGCTCCCATAATCTTCTACGAAACCTACAGGGAGACGCTGCTGATCTCGGGGGGGCTTTGGGCGGCGGCGTTCGTCATTTACGCCGTCATCTACTGGCCGATTCTGACCCGGGGCCGCCCGGACGGGATTCCGGAGTAAGCCGGCGGGATCGGGAGAGGATCGGGTCATCCCAGGGATGGGGTCAGATCTTCACTTTGCTCTTTAGCCGTATGTTTTTCATATCCAGGAGAGGCGGACACCCGAACCCGCGCCTCGATTGGGCGCGAACCCGTAACGGAGTGCAAAGTCAAGAATTGACCCCAAACTTGCTTTTCTCTTTCCAAAGACCCGCGAGAAAATCAGAAACTGTTAGGAGGTAAGACCTGACCCCACATCTTTTGCGATGAGGTTGGCGCTGTCTTCCCCTTTCTCTCGAAGGGTTTTCCTCACGGCATGCAGAAGTTCCTTGGCCTGAACCGGTTTTTCCAAGACCAAAGCGACACCGCTTTCCGCAATCTGTTTTTCGTCCAACTCCACCGCCCAACCCGTGATCAATATGACCGGGACGCCGGAATTCAATTCCTTGACTTCCCAGGCGACCTGCCAGCCCATCATTCCGGGCATTCCCAGATCCGTCAGGACCAGGTCGAAGGTTTCCGACCGGAATCTGCTCAACCCCTCGCGAGGGTCATTGGCAACCGCCACTTCGTATCCCCCCAGCCGCAATAGATCCCCCACGAGATCCGCGACATCCTCTTCGTCGTCGATGACGAGTATCCGGCCGGATCCGTCTGAAGGCAGGATGTCCGCGTCGGGGCGGTCTTGGATTCCCGCCCTCTCGGCGATATGGGGGAAGATGAGGCGGATTGACGTTCCCGCCCCCGCCTCGCTCGCGATTGTGATTTCGCCGCCGTGCCGTTCGACGATGCCATAAACCATGCTGAGACCCAAACCCTCGTCCCCCTTGGTGGTGAAAAAGGGGTCGAAGGCCCGCTCTCGCTCCTCGGGCGTCATTCCCTTTCCGATGTCTGAGACACACACCCTCACTCCCCCGGCCCAGTCCTCCGTGGAGAGGCTGATCCGCCCCCCCTCGGGCATTGCGTCCAGCGAGTTGTTGAGCAGGTTGATGAAGGCCTCCTGGAGTTCCGCTCTCTCACCCTGAATGACGGTTCGCCGGGGCCGCGCGTCGACCCCCACCTCGATGACGACCCCGTTCATCTCGGCCTGGTCCTTCCAGCGGGGCCGGACCATTTCCGCCGCTTCATGGAGACAATCGTTCAGGTCGACTTCTCCCCGCGGCCGGTCCTCGCGTTTTCTCGCGAAATTCTGAAGGCGCTTGACGGTCTTGCCGGCGGCGGAGGCCGCCTTTTCGATGATTTCCAGGTCACGCCGGCTGGCGGCGGCGTCCGGCGCGGCGCTGCTCAGGAGCTCCGCGCGTCCGAGAATGACGGTGAGGGCGTTATTGAAGTCGTGGGCCACACCGGACGCAAGCTGTCCAAGAGCCTGGAGCTTCCGGCCCTGCTGGAGCTCCTCCTCCAAGCGCTTACGCTCGGTGATATCGCGGACGAAGGATATGATTCTCCTCCGGCCCTCAAGCTCGATGACCCCCGAGTTCACTTCGACGGCGAAGCGCGTTCCGTCTTTCCTCAGGCCGATCGCCTCGCAAAGTGGTTCGGAGCCCCCTTCCATGACCCGCGTCATCCGCGCCCGAATCCCGTCGCGAAACTCCGGCGGGACAACCTCCCACAACCTCTTGGAGAGAAGCTCCTCCCGCGTGTATCCGAACATCTCACACGCCTTCTGGTTGCAATCGATGAACCGGCCGTCTTCATCGACGACCTCGATGGCATCGTTTGCCTGCGCAAACACCGTCCGGTACTTTTCCTCCGATTGCTCCAGCCTGACGGCATGTTGCTCGAGGGCCCGGGTGCGATGGAGTGTAGTGGACCCCCTTTCGGGCCTGTCCTTGCAAGTTACAACACTCGTCTCGAAATTATAGATCGCCCACAGGACCTCCAGGTTCACGGCCTTGAGAATTTCCGCTGATCCGCTATTCGCGCGTCCCTCCGGGTTTTCGGCAAATCCCTTCAAACCCCTTAATTCCGCTTGATTTCTGCTCACAAGGCACC
>JASLXW010000053.1:0-2649 GCA_030740135.1 Nitrospinota bacterium | reverse complement strand
TACGAAAAAACAACGTAACTCTTGCGGGAGACGCACACATGAAGGTCACGCAGGCAAGAATCAGGGCCAATCGACGGAACGCCCAAATGCCCGAAGACGAAGGGCGGGGCACCGCACCTACTCCCCCCGCCCATTCACTTTGATGACAGAGCACGGGCGAGAGAAGGTAAAAGTGAGAAACAAAGCCAAATTCATGTTGGTATGAAAGGACTTTTTATTTGGCTTTTGGCTTTCGGGAGAAAATTTTTTCCGCGGACGCCGTCCCCGCGCAGGCGGGGATTACGCGGGTTCACGCCAAGGGCGTCCCGTGCCAACGCTCAAAACAGGACGATCAGATACCAGACTGAAAGCGCCCAATATGCGGCGGTCACGAGGCAGAGGATCACGCAGTTCGCCGGGTGCGGCCGGACCCACGCGGGCAGAAGCTTCGGCATCCGGACGCAATTCAGATAAAGAAGGCCCGGCGCGTAGACGCCCATCGCCAGAAAGCTCGACACCCCCACGATGACGATCAACGGCCCCGGCCGCTCGAATCAGATGGTCGTCAGACTGAGGACGGTCAGGAGGATCACCCACAGGTAATACCACCAGCGGTAGGGCCGCTTGCGCGCCCGGGACGACGCGGACCTCAGGTAATCGGCGTGCATCCGCGCGACGCCGTCGGTGATGGTCAGCCACGTATCGGCCAGGAAGATCGCCGCGATCGCCAGGAAGAGGACCTTGCCCGCCGGCCCCCAGGCGAAGCTGAAGAACCTCGCCTGGACGACCGCAAGCTCCCAACCCTTGGGGATCAACCCCTTGGGATGGAGCAGGGCCAGGGCCAGCCAGCACATCAACAGGACGGTCACCAGGTTCAGGACCACGCCCAGCAGACAATCCGTCCAGAGGTAGCGGGTCCAGCGCCGGTGGCGGTCGCGATTGGTCGGCGAATCCTCGAACAAAAGGGCGGTGTCGGCGGACGCCTCCTCCCGGCCGGTGATCGGGCTGGTCACGCGCCCCATGTAACCGGACATGCCCGCCCGCTTCTCGCGCAACCAATAGCTGTAGGTGAAATTGAAAAAACCGCCCAGCCCCGCGAAGGCCAGCGCCGTGAGGAGGATGGGGGCGTCGGACGCCTCCCAGGCCTGCGGGAGACTCGCGCGCGGGGCCGTCACCGCCCGGAAGAACGCCCCCCGTGCGGCCCACACCTCGGGATATCCGATGACCGCCAACGCACCCGCCACACTGACGCCCGCGACCCCCCACATGATCTTCTCGATCCACCGGTACGCGACCGGGCTGAACAGCAGGAGGGAGAAGAACAGGAGGATCGTCACGCAGGCCCAGAGCAGGCTTCTCCCCTTGTGCGTCCACCCGGCCGGGAATCCGGTCAGCTCGGCCAGGGACGTGCCGCCCGCGACGGCATACGCCCCGAACCAGAGCGAGACGCACAACAGCCCGACCCAGAGGACGCCCGCGCAGACGGGACTCATCCGGTGGAAACCGGCGAAGATGGTCTCGCCGGTGTTCAGCGTGTACCGGCCGATCTCGACGCTGATCCAAAGCTGCATGAGAGCGGCCGGGATCAGAAGACCCAACAGTGCGCCGCCGTACTTGGCCGTCAGATACGGCCACCAGATCAGCTCCCCGCTTCCCTGGGCAAGGGCGGCCCACACGATGCCGGGGCCGAGCATGGCGGCGATGGCCGGGAAAGACGGGCAGGTCCTTCCAGCCCCATCCGCCGCGGCCCCGTCCGGTGGAGGAGTCGGTTTTGCCGTGATCCGCGGAATCGGTCAAAGGGGAGAGCCTTTGAATACGCCGTCAGGGGGGGGGGCATCCCGGCCGAACGCGGCGCGGACGACGCGGCGATTATTTCCGGCTGACCTTGACGTGGAAGCGGAATTTGTAGGTCTTCTTCCGGCCGTTCACCTTCATCGCTAGGTCCAGGCCGATGGTGCGCTCGTGCAGGCCCGCGGCGATGGCCCTTCGCCGATCGGCCGACTCGTCGGCGGACGGGGCGTTGCCCGATAGATAGAAGGTTCCGGCGTAATCCCATTCGGGAAAGAGCGGGAGGGTTTCGGGCAGGAGCAGCGACCCCAGGATGTTTTCGCTGGGAATGACGTGATCGTCGTGAAAGCCGCTGGGGGGAATAACGGTCGGGGCCTGGGGCCGCTTCCGGTTCCGGGGCTTGGTGTCTTTATGGATGACGCGCTTGGCCGCGCCCGTCTCCCCGACATAGCGGGACCCATCCCAGTCGATGGTCAGGGGCCGGGCCGTGTTGTTGTGAAGATGAAACGCGAGCTTGGTTTCGAGGAACCGGAAGCGGATATCGATGGCGGCGTCCATGAAATGGCGCTTGGGCGTCTCGACGGGCTGCGTCATCGACATTTGATAGGCGTAGCGCGTTCTCTGCGGATAGTAGAGCGGATTCGCGCAACCGATCAGGCCGACGCCCGCGAGCGCGAGGGCCGTCCACGGCGCGGCATGCCGCCGGAACCATCGGAGCGATTTCAACAATCCCCTCCTCCTTTTCCGACCCGGTCGGATTCCCCCTCGGCGCCGGACCGCGCGCCTCCGCCCCCTGGGGACATTATAACAGCCCCGGGCCATGGCTCCCGCATGGGAGATTCGATGAAGCCGGGGGGCCAATTGCCGGGAAAGGTCCCCGGG
>JASLXW010000539.1 GCA_030740135.1 Nitrospinota bacterium | reverse complement strand
CAACCTGCTAAGGCTGTCTTGATCGATTGAAAGTAGACAATAGATTCCCGAAAAAATCAACCGCCCTGCCTGTTCAGCCTCCGCAACCAGACAGCGTCCCCCCGCTTCACGCCCAGGACGGACCGCGCGGCGGCGTCGAGGAGGATTCGCTCCTTCGAGACCTTTCCCCCGAGGCGGACCCATGCCCGAAGCGGTATCCCTTGGCGCCCGACAAGCTCGACGACTTCTCCCGTCCTGAGTCGCAGGCGGGCGGCGACGCCTTTCCCCGCGTAGCAAACCCTGCGGCCTTCGATGAGGCCTTCCAGGTCATGCCTTTCGGTCTCCTCGACCTTTGCGAAAGACCCGCGCCCGAGCTCCCGCCTCCGCGCACGGGTGCGCCGCCGGTCGACCTCCCCGCTCCGTCCGAGAACGACGCCGTAGCGGTCCTCGGCCTCCCGGCGGGAGATGCACCCGGCCGCGAGGTCCGCCTCGACCTCGCCGACGGGACGGGCGAGGGGGTTTCCGTATCCCGCCCCGCCCCCCGAGAGCAGGACCAGCCGGTCGTCCCGGCGAAGGGGCATGTTCTGGCACTTTCCCGGCGTGTCGAGGCGCATCTCCCGGCCCCGACGAATGACCTTGGCCGCCGTGGATTTTCCCGGCCCGCCCCCCAGGAGACCGTAGCCGGGGAGGACCGCCCGGTCGGCCAAAAGGGAATAGACCCCCGAACAGAAAAGGCGAATCCGTCTTTCAACCCCCAGCCCTCCCCGCCATCGTCCGGCCCCGCCCGAATCGATTCGAAGCGCCGATTTTTCCATCATGACGGGAAATTCCGTCTCCAGGGCTTCGGCCGAATGAATGCAGCGGGTGTCTCCCTCATCGATAGCGGCCATGACGCTCTGCCCGTCCGCGCCCGAATAGGCCCCGTTTCCGCCCTTGGGCCATTCATAGTAAACAAAAGGACGGCCGGTCCGCGGGTTTACGCCGCCCACCATGTTGTGGAACGCGGTCCCGAATTGATCGGCCGGGACGCGCTCGGGGATCGCCTGCGCAAGGGCGCCCATGACGAGGGAGATGACCCGCTTGCGCAGCTCCACGAACCCGCCGACCGGCGCGGGACGCCGGGCGTTGACGATCGTCCCCTCGGGGACGATCAGATCGACCGGCCGGAAGGCGCCGTGGTTGACCGGAAAATCCGGGTCGAGGATCGCCTTGACGGGGATGAACACCCCGCTCGCCGTCACCCCGTAAGAGGAGTTGATGGGGTGAGGGACCTGGAGGGAGGACCCGGTGAAATCGGCCGTGATGGAACGATGCTTGACCTCAAGGTGGATGCAGGCCCGCACGGGCGTAAACCGTCCCCCCTCGAACGTTTCGAGGTAGTCTTCGTAGAAATACTTCCCTCGCGGGATGGTTTCGATCTGCTCGCGCATCCGCTCCTCCGCCCGGTCGAGCGACCGCCGGATACATCCGGAGAGGACCCGCGAATCATAACGCCCCATGAGCTCCTGAATGCGAAGCTCGGCTTGTTTGCACGCCGCGAGGCACGCGCGAAAATCCCCCTTTCGGTCTTCCGTGAGACGGACGTTCGCGAAGAGCAGGTCCAGGGCGGCCTGGTTCGGACGGCCCTCGTTGTAGACCCGGATCGGCGGGATGACGACCCCTTCCTGGTAAATCTCGGTGGCGGCGCCCGAGAGGCTCCCCGGGACCATCCCCCCTACGTCCACCCAATGCGCCCGGACCGAGGGAAAGAGGAAGAGCTCCCCCTCCGCGAAAACGGGCATGGCGACCATGACGTCGTTCAGGTGAGTGCCTCCGAATGTGGGGTCGTTGAGCATGAACACATCGCCGGGCCGGATCTCTCCTTTGAAGGTCTCCATAATGTGTCGAATGGACCACGACATGGGGAGGACGTGCCCCGGGAGATCTTCCGACTGGGCCACGAGCTGACCCCCGGTGTCGAAGACGCTGCAAGAGAAATCGTGCCCCTGGCACACGACGGAAGAGTATGCCGTGCGGATGACCGTCACCCGCATCTCCCGGACGATCCCCAGAAGGGCCTCGATGACGACCTCGAGGGTGATGGGGTCGATGGGGGTGTCTTGAGACTTGTCCATCATTGAATCCAGAGTGGAAGCAAACGCAATTCGGGTTGCAAACGAACGGTTCATCACGGCGAATGGATCATACCAGACCTGAATTTCGCGATGTGGCCTCGCCGCGATGGGAAATCGGGAAAGCTACGGCATGTCCATAACCGGCGGCGATAGAACCGCACCGATGCGGGCCTTGAGATCCCGTTGACCGTGTTGGCCGAAGAAGCTCAAATGGGTTCCAAGGAATGACGCGGCCTGGAACGCGCGCCGCCGCGAGTTGAATCGGGAAAGTTCCATTCAGCCGAAGCCATGTTTTCATTCGGTCTTGGGGGAAAGCTTCTTCGACCCCCGGGTTGAGAACTGAAACAAGCCATGGAGGGCATAAGCCGTTGCCAAGGTCATTACAAGTGGAACCACCTCGCGGGCCATTAGGCGGTTGCTGAAACATTCCACCGGCTGGTTTCGCGCCGCCGGGTT
>JASLXW010000538.1 GCA_030740135.1 Nitrospinota bacterium | reverse complement strand
AATGAATATAGATCCGCAACCGATGCTATGCACCGCAGTTTACAAGGTCTTCCCAATAGTCATGTGGTAAGAGAAGGAAAGGCCGCGGCCACAGATACGACCATTGCTATATCTGTCGTTCTTCTTGGCCCCCGGCAAGTTAAAAATCCTGAACATGCAGGTGCTGCTATGTTGGACAGCATCTTAGGTGATCTGGCCAGTGCTTTAACGGAAGACATCAAGGAGTTTGTCGTTGTCTATGATGCTGAGGTATTGCTTATAGCTAAAAACCTTGAAACTGGCAGTAGCATAACCGAGACAGGTAAGGCCGTGGTCAAGCTTGATGACTATGGGAATGAAAACGCTGCCTCGGAACAGGCCCTCAACCAAGCCTTCATGGATGGTTCAAAAAGGCTTGTCACAAGGCTTGCGGGAGGTGTTCCCACGCCCTGGCAACCGCCCGTTCTCTTTCCAAAGAGGGTTTCCACTGGGGACACCAACAGCGTTTATGGTAGATAAGCCCCTGCTGAATAACGAACTTTTTACCAAGGGCCATCTTCGCAGGGTTCATCACTCGTAGGTTGCTACATATTGGTTGCCTTTAACCAACACGTACCAACACGCAGGTGTAGCCTATACGGCAAGATTTAGTTCTTCGAGTGCGTCAGTACCGCATCAGGATCACCCAGCACCGTCGCGTTCTGATCGCGGCCGATGCGGCGGGCCTGGTAGGTCATACTATCGTCGAGATAGCGCTTCACCTCGGCAACCGTCACCTCGCCGTCGCCCTACTCTCTCACCGTCACCACCAGACTCGCCTCCGTGAGGCCCGCGTTCTCCAGACTCCTGAAAACGCGCAGCAACTTGGCATCCCAGCCGGCCGGCACGTAGGACCCATCCGACGGCTTTAGCTTCTCCGGTAAACTCTCCGTTACGTCACGAGTGGTGGCGAAGCATTTGATCAGGTCGGCGCCCAGCGGCTTCATAACGGTCATGTCGAAGGGATAGAGTACTCCGGGGATCGTCAACATCCTACTTCCGGGGACGCTGGCGTTCGTGTGATGGGTGTTGGGGAAAAGCTTGACCCATCGGCGGTCGGTTTGGCGGTAGAAACAATAGAGCCAGGCGTCCCGGTCGGTCTCAATCAAGAGGTTCAGCTTCTCGCCGATGTGGTAGGCCGGGTCCTTTCCCTGGTTGCTGGAGAGAGTGAACTTGATCGGGCCGATGCCGTCGTTCTCCCTCAACATGCCGAAATTCCCCGCCGGGCGGATCTCCAGTCCGGGGGGAAAGGATTCGGCTCTGACCCGGTCGCGCCAAGCCACCGATCTGCCGGTGCCATCCTTGAGGGAGACGCTGATCTCGACCGAATTGCCGAAATCCCAATAGTTGCCGGACAGAACGTAGACGCCGGGACTGGGATCGAAATTCTCCGGACGCGTGGTTTTTCCAGCGATATCCGTCCCGCGCAACTCTTCAACCTGCTCCGGGGCGAGCTCGGCCTTAGAAACGCTCAGCTTCCCGCCCGTGATAACATTGGAGAAGGATTTCTTGAGAGCATCGGAGATGTGTCCCTCGAAGTAGGGCCCGAAGGGCGTCTGTATGCCGCTGTCCCCGAAGCGCAGGCCGGCGAGACGAAGCTCCGCCATGTCGTGGGCGTGGTCGGTAAAATACCGCGCCGCCGCGGCGACCGCCTGGTCGAGAGTCAGGAGCTCCATCCTTTCCTCCCTAGACAGGGCGACCCGCCGTGGTTTCGTAGTCGCCAGGATCTCTGCGTCGCGCGTCCCCACCACCTTGTAGGAGAGGCTGATCTCGTCGTCGTCGCGGAGAAGGCGCAGGGTTCCCATCACCGTGATGTCGGCTCTGGCGTTCTTGAGGAGAGCTGAACGCGGACTTTCGACGCCATCGTCGAATTCCCCGAGATCCGTCATGTCCTGGATGATGACGCTCAGCTCCTCCCGGGGGAGGAAGTGATACTCGTCACTGCTCTTGCGGATCAGGGAGGCGAGGAGCTCCGCATTGTATTCGTTCGCGATCCCGGGAGAAATGGGGATATCGTCCTCGCGAAAGGGCAAGATGGCGACCTTGGGCCGCCGCCCGAACAATTTCTGGTTCGTTGTGGTCTTCCCCTTCATGCTCACGAGGATCTCGTCGGCGATTTCCTCGAAGATGTTCCCCTCAGCCACATGCTTTTCTTCGGCCGCGAGGGCCGCCGCCGGGATCAAAGCAAGGGCAAGAACAACCGCCTTTACCCGGGCCATCCCGGACCTTCGGCCACAAAGCGTCCCCACACGCAGCGTCACCATCGGATATCCTTTTCTCTCGGCGCTTCCGGGGCCTGCGATGTGGGGAGCGGATCGAGGGCGATGATTTCCACCCGGCGGTTGACCGCGCTCCCGGGCGCGAGGGGCTCCTTGAGCCTCTCCTCGCCCCAGCCCGCGGTCTCCAGACGCGAGGGGTCGATGCCATGGGTCTCGACGATATACACTTTCACCGCTGCCGCCCGGCGCTCCGAGAGCGTCTTGTTGTAATCGGCCTCCCCGGAGGCGTCGGTGTGGCCGGCGATCCGGAACCT
>JASLXW010000537.1 GCA_030740135.1 Nitrospinota bacterium | reverse complement strand
ACGAGAAACCCGAAATCCCGGATGGTGTCCCCCAAAGACTTGAGCGAGCGGCCGCTGATGGGAGAGCCCTCGCCCACCCGAAGACCCACCATTTGCAACCGACCGTCGAAGAAGTCGGCGGCCTCGGTCGCGCCCGGGGCGGCGATCAGGCGCTCGATGTTGGCGGCGACCTCCTGGGCGGGGTTGATGAGGAGGTCCGCCCCGAAGTCTCGGCCCCGGATGTCCAGATCTTCCCGGAAGTAGGCCGGGTCTCCGACGCGCGCGATCTTCATGGGGACATCGTTTGCGGCGGCGAGGTGGCAGGCCCCCAGGTTGGCGGCGTCGTCGCTGCTGACGGCGATGAGCATCCCGGCCTCCTTGAGACCGGCCTCGGCCAGCACCCGGGGGTTCGCCCCGTTGCCCAGGATCATCAAGGCGTCGAGCTTGTCGGAGATCGCCTCGATGACCGACTCCTCCCGGTCTACAAGGACAACGTCCTGGTGTTCCTGAACGAGACGCCGGGCAATGTGAAATCCGGCCTCTCCCGCTCCGATGACGATGACGCGCAATGTCCGACCCTATCTCACGGAACTTCCGGAAAACCCGGGCCTCCGGAATGCCCGGGCCGATGTGGGAAACCGTCCCGGCGAAAGCGTCCGAAGACCCTTATTTTCACACACCGGCGCCCAACCTTCGAAGGAGGCCCGCTCCAATTTACGCTCGGAAGGCGGAATGTCAACCCGGCGTCCCCCGCCTAGAAATCCCGTGGGCCGGAACGCTCGAAGTGCTGATCCACCCAATCGTTGTCTTCCGCGCCGCCCGGATCCCGAATGGCCTCCGCCGCCGCCCCCGCTTCGCCCGCCGAATCGACGGAATCCTTGAAAAAACCCTCCTCTACGGCCCATTGCTCATAAACGGATTCGGGAAGCTCCTTCAGAAACCGGGAGGGCTTTGTCAGGACGCCGCTCTGGCGACGGCCCAGCTCCATCAATGGATAGCAGAGGTAAAGCCCCTCCTTGGCGCGCGTCACCGCGACGTAGAAGAGCCGCCGCTCCTCTTCGTCGTCCTCATCCTCCCGCAGGGCCAACCCCGAGGGGAAACGGTCCTCCGCCAGCCAGATGACGAATACGACCCGCCACTCCAGACCCTTCGCCTGGTGAATGCTGCTGAGGACCATCGATTCGCCGGTCGCCGTCTCGTCGGCCTCCTCCTCGCCCCCCACCGTGGTCAACAGCGCCAACTCGCTGAGAAAGAATTCGGCCGCGTCGAAGTTCTCGGCGAACCGCGCCAGCTGCTCGATATCCTCCGTCCGGGAGGCCGCGTTGGGAAAATTCCGATCCAGGTAACCGCGGTATCCCCGGTCCAAAACCAGTCGGATCATCTCGGCGGGCCGCACTTCCATGACCTTGCCCTGAATCCGCTTGAGGGTTTCGGCCAGCGCCCGCCATTCCCCCTTCGCCCGCTTCGAAAACACGGCGAGAATCTCCGGGCGGTCGAGACCCTTCAGCGGCTCGGCGGCCGCGGAAACGGCCAACCAGAATCGGTGGGCGGTCGCCTTTCCAACCCCGGGAATCAACAAAACCACCCGCTTCCAGGCAATCTCGTCCCGGGGATTCACAACCACCTTCAGGTGAGCCGTGGCATCCTTCACATGACGCTGCTCGAAAAAGCGCAGGCCCGAGCGGGCCTCGAAGGGGATCCCCCGCCGTGTGAGCTCCATCTGGACTTCCATGGAATGGAAGTGCGCCCGGTAGAGGACGCCGATCTCATTCAAGGGCAGCCCCTCGTCGCGAAGCTCCAGCACCCGCTGGCAGACAAAGTCCGCCTGTTGGAGAACATCCCGGACCGGCACAACGGCCGGCAGATCCCCCCCGGACGGCCGCTCCGCCCGGAGGCGTTTCTTGAACTGATGGGTGTTGGCGGAAATACTCGCGTTGGCCAGGCGCAGGATCTCGGGGGTGCTTCGGTAATTGGATTCCAGGCGAAAGGTTCGCGCGTCCGGATACCGGCCGGGAAACCCGAGAAAGTTCGCGAAATCGGCCCCCCGGAAGGAATAAATGCTCTGGGCGTCGTCGCCGACAACCGTCAGATTTCCATGCCCGCCCGCCAGGAGGTCGATGAGCCGGCTCTGGAGGCGGTTGGTGTCCTGATATTCATCCACCAGGACGTGGCGAAATTGCTCCTGAAGACGATTGCGAACCTCCGGGCGCTCTTCCAGCAGCCTCAGCCACAGAACCAGCAGGTCATCGAAATCCAGGACGTTCATCTCCGCCTTACGCCCGTCGAACCGGTCGAACACCCGCTTTATCTCGGCCAAACGATCCGCGAATGTGGCGTAGCGCGTCAGAACGACCTCCTTCACGGGGGTCTCCGTGTTGACCGCGAAGCTCAGAATGTCCCGCAGAACGCCGCCCTTGGGGAAATATCGCCCTTTCGAATCGATGCCGGCTTCGGCGACGCAGGTGTCGAGAAGGTCCGCCGCGTCCTCCCGGTCCAGGATGGAGTAGTTCTCGCCGCGGTCCACCCACCGGGCATGGCGGCGGAGGGTGAGGTTTCCGGCGTGATGAAACGTGCCGCCCCA
>JASLXW010000536.1 GCA_030740135.1 Nitrospinota bacterium | reverse complement strand
GCCGGGGTGAAAAACGTGGAGATCATCGGCGAAATCGGCGTGGGCATCAGCGACAAACCGCCCTTCGGCGGACCCTCGGAAAAGGGGAAGCTGGGAACCGCCCACTTCGCCCTCGGGGACAACTGTCACGCCTACCCGGGGGGGCAAAACGATTGCCGGCTCCACCTCGATGGGTCGGTGCGCAATTGCACCTTCCGGGTGGACGATAAGGTGGTCGTGGAAAACGGCGAGTGGAAGCTCTAGGCCTGAACGAGGTTAGGAAATGGCGGTGAAGCCCTTTGAATATCACTCGCCGGAGTCGGTCGAGGAGGCCCTAGGCCTTCTGGAGCGGTACGGGGAGGACGCGAAGCTTTACGCGGGGGGGACCTCTCTGCTCTTCCTGATGAAAGAGGGCCTGTTCTCGGCCGGGCAGGTCGTCAGCCTCAAGCGCGTCTCCGGCCTGGATCGGATCGAGCTGGAATCGGCGAACGGCGGGAACCGAGTCCGGATCGGGGCGATGGCGACCCACCGGGCGCTCGAGTTCTCGGACTTGCTCAAGGACAAAATCCCCGTCATCCCGGAAATGGAATCCGATCTGGCGAATGTCCGGGTGCGGAACGTCGGGACGCTGGGCGGGAGCCTGGCCTTCGCCGAGCCCCAGTCCGATCCCCCTTCCCTCCTCATGGCCCTGGGCGCGGAGGTGAGCGTAGCCGGGCCGCAAGGGGAGCGAGTCCTGGACCTGGATTCACTCTACATCGACTATTACGAAACCGCCCTCGACCCATTGGAGATGATCACCCGAATCTCCATTCGCGTTCCGACGGGGGAGGTGGGTTGCTCGTACCGGAAGTTCTGTCAGCGAACGGCTTCGGACAAGCCGACGGTCTGCGCGGCGGTCCGCCTCGCGCTGAAGGCCGGCGTCGTGGATGAGGTGAGCATCGCCCTCGGGGCCGTCGCCCCGACTCCCGTCCGGGCGAAGCGGGCCGAGGATCTGGTCCGGGGAGTCCGTCCGGGAAACGGAGGCTTTCCGGCCGAGCTGCTGGAAACGGCCGCCCAGGCGGCGGGGGAAGAGATCAATCCCCAAACCGACATCTACGGCTCGGATTGGTACAAGCGCGACGTCGCCCGGGCCCTGTTGAAACAAGGCTTGGCCGAGGCCCTGGCCATGGCGACCCGGCCCTCAGAGAAGGAAAGCTCATGAAGCCGGCCAAACGGATCCTCCGCCTGAGGGTGAACGGCGCGGACGTGGAGGCCGCGGCCGAGCCTCGGACGCTGCTCCTGGACCTGCTGCGCGACAACCTGGACCTGACCGGTCTGAAGAAGTCCTGCGACATTCAGGTGTGCGGCTCCTGCACGGTCCTGGTGAACGGGCGGGCGGTCAGCGCCTGCACAACCCTGGCGCTCGACGCCGAAGGCGCCGAAGTGACGACCATCGAGGGACTCGCCGAGAACGGCCGTCTCGACATCCTCCAGCGGGCCTTCATCGAGTACGGCGCCATCCAGTGCGGCTACTGCATCCCGGGAATGATCATGATGGCCCGCGCCCTGTTGAGCGAGAACCCGAACCCCACCGAAGAGGAGGTCCGACGCTACATGGCGGGAAACCTCTGCCGGTGCACCGGGTACAAGAAGATCGTCGAAGCCATCCTGGCCGCTTCCCGGGGCGAGGTCCGCTTCGACACACCCGACCTCGTCTTCACCCCCCGGGCGGAAGAGGAGGAGGCGGAAGACCTCTCCCTCGCCACGTTCCGGGTGAGCGAGTAGTCCCCCGCGTTTTTGATCGACACGCAATTTTCGTAGAGGTGACCACATGGCCGACTCGCTGAGCGTTGTGGGAAAACGGCTGCCCAAGGTGGACGCGCTGCCCAAGGCCACGGGCGAGATGCACTACCTGGCGGACCTCAAGCTGCCGGGGATGCTTTACGGCGCGATCCTCAGAAGCCCTTTGCCCCACGCCCGAATCCTGAACATCGACACCGCTCCGGCGCGAGGCCTCCCCGGCGTGCGCGCCGTCCTGACGTGCGCCGATACGCCCCAGAGGCGCTTCTCGTTCGTGGAATACCTGGCCGACAAGTACATCCTCGCCAAGGACAAGGTCCACTACGTGGGCGACGAGGTGGCGGCGGTGGCGGCGGTGGACGAGGAAACGGCGCGGGCGGCGGCCGATCTCATCCGGGTCGAGTACGAAGAGCTTCCGGCCCTGTACGACGTGGACGAGGCCATGAAACCCGGCGCCCCCGTCATCCATGAACATAAAGACTCGAACCTCGCCTTCGAGCTGCACCGCAAGTACGGCGATCCGGACCGGGGTTTCGCGGAGTCCGATCACGTGTTCGAAGACCGTTTCGAGACCCAGCGCGTGGCGCACGCGCCGATGGAGACCCGGGGGTGCGTGGCGCGGTTCGACCTTGCGGGCCGGTTGACGGTTTGGGCCCCGAGCCAGGCCCCCCACACCCTGAGGAACGAGATTGCGAAGTCCCTCCGCATCCCTCCCTCCCGGGTGCGCGTCTGCAAACTCCCCACCGGGGGCGCCTTCGGGAACCGGCTGGTCATGGACATGACCCCTCCGGTGGCGGCCATTCTCTCGGCCAAGACCGGGCGGGCGGTCAAGATCG
>JASLXW010000535.1 GCA_030740135.1 Nitrospinota bacterium | reverse complement strand
GACCCGAGGCGGGAGGACGCTCTGGCTGGCCGGCGTCGGGATGAGGGAGGACGAAGAAGGAAACTCCCTGGTGGGCGACTTCGAGGGCCAAGTCCACGCCACGTTCAAGGCGATTGAAAAAACCCTGTCGCGGGCGGGCGGAACGCTTCAGGACATCGTGACAATGACGGTCTTCACCCTGGAAGTGCGCTACGGCGATCTTTTCACGGAGCTTCGAAGGCAGTATTTCTCCGATGGGTATCCCGGCAGCGCCCTCATCACCGTTGCCGGATTCGCCCATCCGGACATGATGCTCGAGATCCAGGCCATCGCCGTCGTGGGGGACGAGTAGGATCCGCGGATTTCGTAGACGGATAAGGAAAGACCTTTTTGATCCACAGACGCCGTCCCCGCGCAGGCGGGGATTACGCAGATTTCAAAGTCAAGAAAGACCATGATCGTCATGCCATCAGGGCGTTCGCGGATGGGGTTCTCGGGGAGTGCTCCATCCAATAACCCGTCCGGGGGAGGAAGAACATGGAGATCCAATTCGTCCACCACGAGCCCACGAGGACGTACGACAAGGTCTGCCGGGTCGATCAGATGCTCTATCTGGCCGGAGAGGATTCCAAGGATACGGCGACGCAGAAGGTGCGGGGAAAGGACGTTGCCGAGCAAACGGAGATCCTGTTTCAGAATTTGAAGAACACGCTCGAAAGCTTCGGGAGCGGCCTGGACCACATCATCAAGATGACCGTATACCTCGTGGACCGAAAAGACCGCAACGCCTTCAGCGCGGCGAGGGCGAGGTGCATGAACCACACCCCGCCCAGCACGCTGATCATGGGCGTCCAGCTCGCCGAGCCCGAGATGCTCGTCGAGGTGGACGCCATCGCCGTAATACCGGACGAGAACACAAGGGTCATTCAATAGTCTTTCACCGGGTCCGGGAGCGGGAATTCATCTGTCTTAAGAAACAAATGATGCCGGGCGCCCTGGGAAAGCCCATCCCAGCGGCGCACGGGCGGATTTTCTTGTCCGAATCGCGGGAAACCCGGCTTGCCGCGGCGCTCAAATTAGTTCTTGCAATTTTCGCCGATAGCATTTATCTTGATAACAATCCATCCGAAGTACCTGCGACAGGCGTAGGCGACGGGTAAAGGTTTGCGGTAGTGCGGGAGATTCAAAGTGCCTGAAGGCAGCGTAAAGTGGTTCAACGACTCGAAGGGTTTTGGGTTTATCTCTCAGGCTGATGGGGACGATGTTTTCGTTCACTTCTCGGCTATCCAGATTGACGGTTTCAAATCCCTTCAAGAGGGTGAAAACGTTACATTCGACATTGTCGAAGGCCCGAAGGGGCTCCAGGCGGCGAATGTAAAAAAGGCGTCGGAATAGCCTCTGCTCAATCCCCGGTCACCTCGGAAAGACGGCGGTCTTGGTTTGCCGCCCTCTCTCTGTCTAAGCGCCGAATCCAGGACTCCCCAATTCAAGGCTCCCCTTGCGACAAAATCCCTCCGGCGCGCGTGAGAATTGTGCGTCTCACGGGGAAAAACGGGTTTCTCTCAATCCCCGTTTGCTCCCGTTCCTCCAAGCGACCGAGCCGAACCCGATTGACCCTCCCGAACGTCCCGACTGACAAGGAGTGATTCCATGGCATTATCGGCTGTGATTAAAACGAGCCGCGGTGAGATCAAGGTGGACTTGCATGAGGACAAAACCCCCGTCACGGTGGCGAACTTCGCCAATCTGGCGCGGCGCGGCTACTACGACGGCCTCACGTTTCACCGGGTGCTCCCGGATTTCATGATCCAGGGCGGCTGCCCGCAAGGGGACGGCGCGGGCGGACCGGGCTACCGGTTCGAAGACGAATGCTCCCCCGACCTGCGTCATGACGGCCCCGGCGTGCTCTCGATGGCGAACGCGGGGCCGGGCACCAACGGCTCCCAGTTCTTTATCACGCACGTCGAGACCCCCTGGCTGGACGGCAAGCACACCGTCTTCGGACGGGTGACCTCGGGCGGGGACATTGTGGACGCCATTCAGCAGAGCGACACCCTTGAGAAAATCACCATCGAGGGAGACGCCTCCGCGCTCTTTGAGGCGCAAAAAGGCCGAATCGATGAGTGGAACGCCATCCTCGGATAACCCCCGGTCGGCCAGGCGGCGGGTGTGGATTCGAGGCGAGGCGTTGACGACCGCGGGATTCCCCCCCGCCCCCCCCCTCGTCCCCGGGTGATGATCCGCCCGACGGTCTCCGGCGTGAATCAGGGGAATGAGAGAACCGGACCGTGGCGCGTCAATACTGGCTGATGAAGAGTGAGCCGGAGGCCTATTCCTTCGATGACCTGATGGCGGAGAAGAACCGGACGGATCATTGGGACGGAATCCGGAACTGCCAGGCCCGGAACTTCATGATGGAAATGAGACAGGGGGACGCCGTACTCTTCTACCATTCCGGCGCCAATCCGCCGCACGTGGCCGGGATCGCCGAGGTGGCATTTGCCAAGCCGGAGGTGTACCGATACCTTGAAGCGGAGGGTTACTCCTATGCGATTCGGCTTCCGGCCAACGCCATCTTGTACAGGGATATCGATTACCTTCTGAGCTGGCCGGTGGGCCGAC
>JASLXW010000534.1 GCA_030740135.1 Nitrospinota bacterium | reverse complement strand
CGTAGGTCGCCACCTCGGCAGGGGTGAGATCGACCGTGGCCTCCGCCAGGTGATGGGCGACCCGCATCTCGGCCATCTGGACGGCGGCGTGGTAGTCCAGCTCCCCGTGGCCGGGCTCGAACTCGAGGAGCAGGACGAGGTTCAGGGTATGGCTCAAGGGCCCGCGGTTGCCCGGCGCCGCCATATCCAAAAACGCCCCGCGGCTCCCGCCCGTGCCGCGGGCGGGAAGCGGGATGGCGCCCGAGGCCACGACGGCCATCCCGCCCAGGCGGTGGGTGCGCCCCGAACCCACCGTCTCCACCCCGCCCAGGATGCCGGGGAAAACGCACCCCGGACCGCTCACCTTGAGGCGCGGCTCCACGGCGTCCAGGATATAGGGTACCCGCACGGACTCTCCGGGGGCCGCCACCTCGCACGTCGCATCGACAATCTGAGGACTCTCCCGGGCCAGCCGTACAACCTCTTCGGCGTCCACCGTCAGCAGACCGTCATTGTATTTCGTTTCCCGGCCCAAGGTGATCTCCCGGACCGGGAAAATCCCCATCTCCAATCTCACCGCTCTGTCTCCCTTTCGGACAATGACCCGGCCTACCGGTCGGCGGAAAGCCTGTGTTTTTAAACGGGTAGGGCGGGCTTTTGGGTCGGTTGACCCCTTGCCCGCCTCCCGCTCCTAATACGTGACCGCAGGGATCGTCTTCAGGACCTGCGGCTCGAAGATCGTGGGCCCCTGGACCTCGATCTCCAGGGTCTTGAGCGCCTCATGGGTCAACTCTTTCCGCAGGCGAAAGTCCTCCTCTTCCGGAAGATGCGGGTCGCCGCACGGATACGGGATCGCCACGCCCAGCACAATCCGGTTCGCGCTCAGCATCTTCGCCATGGGGGCCATGGCCGTGACTAGAGCCACCGGGATCTGCACCCTGTCGAATTCCTTGCTCATCGATGACCCGCATCGAGTGCAGGTCCCTCACGTGGCGACCAGGAGGATTCCATCCACCCCGGCGTCGCGCACCTCCCCGGCTATCTCGGCGGCCATGCGGTGGGCGTCGCTCACCTGCACCTGGTTGCCGGGGACGATGTAGTAGTGAGGAAGGAGCGAGCCGAAGACGTCCTCGCGCTCCAACTCCCGCATGGCATCCAGGGGAACGCCGAAGTGGGGGTTGCTGTTCATGAACTCGTTGTTGTAGCCGCCGTGGACTGTCTCCCAGACACCCGGCTCCAGGCGGTCCAGGTCCTCGATGGGGTATTTCGCCCAGTGCATGTTCACGTGGGTCTTGAAGCCGTCGGGGTTGCCCTTGGGGACCACGCCGCTGGTCGTCACGAGGGCGAGGCGGCTTCCGGCTAGGCGCTTCAGCGGCGGGGCGGGCGCGACAACGGGGTATGTACCCAGCGGGACCTCGGTGCGGACCGGCAGACCCTTGGCCTTGGCCACCACCATCTCCACGGCGCGGCGGGCGCCCGTCTTCTCCACCTGCACGGGGGTCCGTACGCCCCGGGGCAGGAATCCCTCCTCCTCGTGGGTTCCCAGCGTTTCTCCCGAAGCGGCGCGCAGCGCGAGGCGGGCCATGTGCGACAAGGCCTCGGCCATGCCCGTGACCGTCTTCGCCGTGGGCACCAGATACATCCCCTCGGGCTTGTGGCTGCGGTACACCTCGACCCCCGGGTTTTCGGGGAACATCCCGGTCACCGCCGTGACGTCGACCGCTTTCGCCGCCTCTGCACACACCGTTGCGCAGGCGAAGCCGTAGCGGCCGGCATCGAACGCCGGCCCGGCCACCAGGACGTCGGCCTGCTCCTCGCGGACCACCTCGGCCACGCGCGCTGCGACCTCCTCGGCGTGCTGCTGGAAGTAGTTGTCGCCGCAGGAGACCGTGGCGGCGATCCGGGCCTGTCCTTTCCAGTGGGCCTCCAGAGGCGCACCGGGACCCACGGCCCCTCGCTGGACCTCGACCGGCGCGTCCGTCTTGTCTTCCCCTCCGAGGCCGGCGAAGAAATGGTTCAGAAAATGGACGACCTTGAGCTGTTCCATGATCCCATCCTTTCGTTGACCCACCTTGTTTGTTCGTCGGAGGTCAACGTTTGATGCGCCTGCGCCCGTCTGTGCGTCTTGCGTAGGCGACGCAGAGGGCGCGAGCTGATTACCGCGTGGAGCGCGGGTACGCTTGCGGCTTGTGGTTCGCAGGGAAGTACAGCCGCCCGTCGTCCCCCCACTCGTAGCCCGCCTTCTTCAGGACGGCCCGGGCCTTCTGCGGGTTGAACTGGTGGTAATGAGGCTTGCCCTCCACCTCCTGCGAAGGGATGGCCGCATTGTGCCAGAACTTGTTGGCCGGGCCGATCACGCCCCGTCCGGGCTCGCCCAGCCCGCGCAGCACGACGTCGATGATGGCCTTGTAGTCGATCAGGTGCGCGAAGGCTTCCCGGAACGCGTAGTCATGGAACGGCGACTTGGGGCGCAGGTTGAACTGGAGCCAGTACACCCCGATGTCCGCGACCTCCTGGAGATCGAGGAACTTCACCCGCTTCGCCTCACCGACCTGCACCGGAGTCAGGCCGCGGTCGTAGAAGTCGATGTCCTTGTTCAGGAGCCCCAGGAACTTCGCTTCC
>JASLXW010000533.1 GCA_030740135.1 Nitrospinota bacterium | reverse complement strand
GTACTGGCAGTGGACCGACCCCGGCTCGTCCTTGCCGTACAGGATCAATTCCTTGTCCTCGACGGTCAGGCCGTCGAACGTCCGGCGGGCGTGGGAGGCGGGGGTCAGGTGGTCCCCCTCGCCGTGGATGACCAGAACGGGACAGCCCACCTTCCCGATGACCGACTCCAAAGAAAACTCCCTCAGCCGCTCCCGGGTCTCCTCGGCCGACGCGCTCCCCGTCAGCCACTGAAGCTGGGGGCGGATGGTCGAGTAGTCTTCGTATAGCTCCCCCGCCGCGAACAGCGCCCCGAAGACCACCAGCCCCTTGACGCGCTTCTCGAAGGCCGCCGCGCGCGTGGCGTAATACCCGCCGAAGCTCCGGCCGACGAGGCCCAGCCGGTCCGCGTCCACCTCGGGCCGGGCGGCCAGGAAGTCCAGCGCCGCACCCACGGGGACCTCGTAATCGGGCCGGCTGACGATCTTCTGGAACCGGAGGGTCTCCCCCTGCCCCGGCCCGTCCATGACGAGAAGCGAAAACCCCCGCTCGATGAGCGATTTGCCCGCCAGGAAGTAGAGCTCCTCCTTCAAGACGTCCGCGCCGGCCACGTAGAGCGCCCCCGGCGACGGATTTTCCCCGGACGCGCCCTTGGCCGGATAGAAATACCCCTGGAGCGTTGTCCCCTCATAAGGGACCTCGACCCGCTCGAAGGGGGGGTCGAGATGCGGGCCCGCTTGCCGGAAGGCGTCGATGCACCGCCGGTACGTGGGGAGCCTCCTCGGGTCGTCCGCCGGGAGGAAGAACTCCGCCCAGCGGTAATAGTTGCACGCCCGCAGGAGGTGGTCCCGGCCGGTGACCGTCCGGCCTTCGGCCAGGGCTTCCTCCCCCAGACCCGCCATCCGGTCCGCCAGGGCCTTCCACTCGATGTGCCAGCTTTCGGGGTCGCCCACCTGGATCCGCGCCGCCGTCCGCAGGCACTCCTGGGCCTCCCCCCCGCCGTAATTGGCTTCGGCGATCGTCCTCAGCAGGTGCCAGGACCAGTCGTTGTTCTCGGGCCAGAATTTGAACATGACGCCTCCCGCGCTCAGCGGCTCCCCGCTGGATTCCGGTTTTCCATCACCACGAGATGACCTTCCGGTCCATGAAGAATTTTCCGGTGAGGGCGGCGTCGGGCTGGAGGGCCAGCCAGACGGCGGTGTCCGCCCCTTCCTCGACGGAGCGGGGCGCCGACCGGCCGCCCATGTCGGTCTTGACCCAGCCGGGGTGGATCGCGTTGACGAGGATCTTCGTCCCTTGAAGCTCATCCGCGAGGATGAGGGTCAGGGCGTTCAGCGTGGCCTTGGAGATCCGGTAGCCCGGATACCCCCCGCCGATGTGGCTCGTCGAGCCCATCCGGCTCGAGACGTTGATGATCCGGCCCGCGCCCCGCTTCTTCATCAAGGGAATCAGCGCCTGACACATCCGCAGCGGGCCGTAGGCGTTGGTTTCCATCGTCTTCCGGATGTCTTCCACGTCGGCGTTCAAGCCGTTCAGGTTCCGATCGAGGTTGAGGCCCGCGTTGTTGATCAGGATGTCCGCGCCGCCGAGCTCCTTTCCGACGGCTTCGGCGAAGCCGCGGACGCTCCCCTCGTCTGTGACGTCCAGGGGGAGGAACCGGACGTCGAGGCCCTCGCCGCGCAGCCGCTCACAGGCGGCCCGGCCGGGCTTCGCGGTCCGGTCGGTCAAGACGACGGTCACGCCTTTGGCGGCGAGCTGCCGGCAGATCTCGAAACCGATTCCCCGGTTCGCGCCCGTGACGACGGCGACCTTTTCATCCGGCATGAATTCCAGTCCTCAAGTCCAATCGTCGGTTGATCGATCTTTCAGGGATTCCCCGAGGCCGCCCGTCCAATTCCGGCCGCCCGGCGCGTCGTCCCGAACGGTCCACGCAGCCGATCTCCATTCGATAATAGGAGAAGGCGGTCCGGCCCGCAATCCCGGTCCCGGTATGCAATCCCGCCGCAGGGGTGTATCATCTCGCCGTTCGCCGGACCGCGGCCGCCTCGTATCCCCCTCGTCCCGTCACCCAACCCCGAGGAAACCCCGTGACCCCCCTCGCCCTGGTCCTGGTCATAGTCGCCGGCGGGTTCCATGTCGTGTGGAACTATCTGGCGAAATCCAGCGAGGACAAGATCGCCTTCCTGTGGATCATCAACGGCGTCTTCTTCGTCACGTACCTCCCGGTGTTTTTCCTGCTGGGATACTCCCTCCATCTGCCCGGGCGGGGATGGCTGATGGCCGGGCTCTCCGGGCTGATTCACGCCGGCCACTTTTGGGCCCTGGGCCGGGCCTGCGAGGGGGGGGACCTCTCCCTGGTCTACCCCCTGTCCCGGGGAAGCAGCGTCTTCCTCGTGGGCGTTCTGTCCGTCCCCCTCCTGGGAGAGCGGCTCTCGGCGCCGGGCGCCGCCGGTGTCGCGACGGTGCTCCTGGGGATCTTCGTCCTTCACTTGCGGCCCGGCCCCTGGAAACAGAGCCTTCTTCCCTCCCGGACGCCGGGCGCCTGGTGGGTGTAGTGGACCCCCTTTATCAAGCGGCATCTAAGAGAGTACTGGGGCCGGTTTGAAGTTGGTGTTCCACCTGGTTGG
>JASLXW010000532.1 GCA_030740135.1 Nitrospinota bacterium | reverse complement strand
GAAGCCGTCGGTGCGGACGCCCGCGCTGTTCGAGAACAAGATCGACTTCATCGCGGGAACGCGAGGATCGAGCTGTCCGCGGATGCGCGTCCACGGCCAACGCAGGGGCAGGAAGGTCTCGTTCCTCTACTTCAAGGACATGGGCCTCGAATCCTACGGACACGTGATCCAGGTCCACCGGGATCGGATCAAGAACAACCCCAAAGAAATCCAGGCCGTCGTGGGCGCGCTCTTCGACGCCTATGCCTGGACGGTTAAGAACGCCGGCGGGGCCTTTAACGTCTACATCCAGGCCAATCCCAACAAGGACAAGGAGATCTCGAAGATTCAATTGGCCGAGGCGATCGAAGACGTCCAGGACACCGAAGTGATGGCGAAGGGCCTCGGCTACATGAAGGGATCGATGGTGAAGAAATCGGTGGCGACGGCCAACAAGTACTTCAAGCTCTCGCCGCCCGTCGATTACACGAAAACCTACACCAACCGGTTCATCCGGCCGAATCCGGGATTGTAGAGGAGCGCCATTGCCGAGCGTCATCGAATATCAAAACCTCCGGAAGGTCTACAACCCGGACAGCGGCGAGGTCGTCGCCCTGGAGGAGGTCAACCTCGAAGTGGGGGACGGGGAGCTCCTCACCGTCGTCGGCCGGAGCGGGTGCGGAAAAACCACGCTTCTCAAGCTGACGGCCGGCCTGCTGGCGCCGACGGCGGGAACGGTCCATGTGGCGGGGGCACCGGTCCGCGGCCCCCTGACCAACGTGGGGATCGTCTTCCAGTCCCCGGTGCTGCTCGACTGGCGGAAGACCCTCGACAATGTCCTGTTGCAAATCGAGGCCCGCAAGCTCAATGTCGAGGAATACCGTGAAAAGGCCCTCGAGCTTCTGGAGCTCGTCGGCCTCAAGGGCTTCGAGAACAAGTACCCCAGCGAGCTTTCGGGCGGGATGCAGCAGCGCGCCTCGATCACCCGGGCGCTCATCCATGACCCGCCCCTGCTCCTGATGGATGAGCCCTTCGGAGCCCTGGACGCCATCACGCGGGACGAGATGAACCTGGAGTTGCTGCGCATCTGGCGAGAGGCCCGGAAGACCGTCCTGTTCATCACCCACAGCATTCCCGAGGCCGTGTTTCTGGGGGACCGGGTGATTGTGATGACGCCGCGTCCCGGCAAGATTGCGGAGATCATTCCCATCGAGATCCCCCGTCCCCGGAAAACAGCCCTGCGGGACGACTCGGGGTTCCTCAAATACGTCAAACACATCCGCGGAAGCCTGGGCGTGGCGTAGCCTCCGCGACGACCCGCCCGCCGGTCGAGTCCCAGGACGCAAAAAGCCGCCCACAAGGGCGGCTTTTTCGTATCCGGTTCCCCAACCACTTGACCCAAGCGGCGGCGGAGGGGGGGGCAGCCTCCGCCGGTTTTCGATTCCGCATGGAATCCGCGCGGAAGCTCAGCGTCAACCAACCCGTGTCCGCCTGATGCCCAGGACCTTCCACCGGCAGGATTCGCGTCCGAGAGCAAAACCCGAATCCAATATGCCGATGTTAACGCCGGCTCAGTACTTTCTCAAGATTCCCACCACGATGCCCTGAATCTTGAACTCGCCGTCCCGGACGATGATGGGCCCCATCGTGGGGTTGGCGGGTTGCAGGCGCACATGGCCGTTCTCGCGGTAAAAACGCTTGAGGGTCGCCTCGTTCCCCTCCACCAGGGCAACGACGGTTTCTCCGTTGTTGGCGGTCTTGCGCTCTTCGATGATGACAAAGTCGCCGTCGGCGATGTGGTCGTCGATCATCGACTGGCCTTTCACCTGGAGGACGTAAAGATTTCTGGCCCCGGCCTCCGTCCACGGAAGGGCGATGGTGGTCGGATCCAGGACGGCTTCCAGGGGGCTCCCGGCGGCGATGTAGCCCATCAGGGGGAGATCCCGCACGGGCTCCGGCTCCTTCCCCTCCAGGACCTCGATGGAACGGCTCCGGTTCCAGCCCCGCTTCATGAGTCCCTTCTCAATGAGGTTGAGGACGTGCTTGTGCACCGTCGCGGGGGAGGTCAACCCGAAGCCCGCCCCAATCTCCTCCAGGCTCGGTGAATAACCTTTTTCGTCGATGAACTCTTTCACAAAGTCCAGGATCTGCCGTTGCCGTTTCGTCAGGTACATCGTTCAATCCTCTCTTTCGGGAAAACCCGAACCGCCGCGCCAATTTGAAAATTCAACGGCGGCCATCCATCCGGCGACTGTCTTTCAGCTTGTCTCCACTCTTTACCCAATATACGACGAAATGGCCGCGAAAGTCAAGCCCAAAAAAATCCCCCGGCGAAAGGTCGCGAAGGCCGTATCGCCCGGGGATTTTCGGTGGTGCCGACGAGATTAGCCTGGGCGCCTGCCCGGCCAATACCAGGTCAGGTCGTCAGACCTCGGCCACCTCGCGATCGCTACATGAAGATTTCTTCAATTGATCACCTCCTTTCCCGCGTTACCGGCAAACTTAAGGGGTCCGGGCGCTTCCTGTCAAGCCTAATTATGGAAACGACCGGATTGTATAGGTTCAGATAGATGTGAGACATCTCCTTGGGTAGGGAGTAGGGTTCCAGGGGCCAACAGAGAGAGAGGA
>JASLXW010000531.1 GCA_030740135.1 Nitrospinota bacterium | reverse complement strand
CTTCCAGGGCCATGATGATTTCACCTTCATCATCTCTGCCCGCGTGGGTGGAGCCAACGAGGACCTCTTCATTGACAATCTTGTCGTGACCACCGGCGCTCCCGGGGACCGCGACAACGATGGTCTTTGCCTTCTTGCGCAGCAGTAGCTCACGCGCGATGAGGCCAGCTTCGATGGTTTTGCCGAGACCGGTGTCGTCGGCGATAAAGAGGTTGACCCGCGGGAGCCGAAGCGCTTTTCGCAGCGGCTCCATCTGGTAGGCGTCGACCTTGATCCCTGCCCGAAATGGGGCCTGAAATAGGTTCGGATCAGTGGCGGTGACACAGTTCCAACGCAACGTATGTAGGAACGCCGCGAACTGACGAGGGGCATCGAAGCCTTTAGCGGCGAGATCCTTCCAGCCCTCTTCCTCGAGGATCCGTCGGTCGATCTCGTAGTCCCAATAAACGTCGAGGGTTTGACCCTGAGCGTCGTCGTCAGCACATGCCAAGCGAACAACCGGCGATTGTCCAGCAACCCCGGGCTCAACGACCTCTTCGACGAGCCACCTCCTCGATCTCACCTGCACGAGTTCGCCCGCTCCGGGGGGCTGCTCGGACATGGAACGAGTTCCCGTCGATGTGATCAAAGAAAGCATCCTCCCGCGCTTACCGTTACGGTGAGTTGTGTGACGAGGCTATATCGCGCCCATACAGGCCTCCGACGCCGCCGATCACGATGACATCGTAACCGTTCGCCATGTAAGTGGGGGGCTCCATTTTTCCATTGAAAAGGGATCGGGTCTTGACCTAATCCGTCGGACCCTTCGTTGCTGTTTGACCCATTAGAATCTTGGCCCGGGGAACCTGTCAACTCTATATCGGGTTTCTGAAACCCGGATTCGCGTGGAGTCCGCCACGGGAAAACGATGCTTCCCCCCGCGCGGGAATTGGGGGGCGGGAGGATCGTCTTGCGCCGGGATCGGATAAGAATAGGGGTTTTGGTCCCTGATCTTCCATTCCCTATTCCTCTTCTGCTAAAATCCACTTTCTTTTAACGATTCGCGCTTGGAGACCGATTCCGGTGGCGGCGATGGCCCCCAAAACGTTCGTCCAGCATCTACGGGAGACGTACGCCGAGACCGTCTCCGACCGCCGGTTCGTCTACCCGGAGTGGTTCAAGGAAACGGGCGACCGGCTGCGGGAGGCCTACCGCCCGGACGGAGTCCCAGGCTAGCGGGCGAACCCGGAAATTCCCCCAGAGTCAGCCCGTCCTTTCGCTCGGGAGGTCCCAAGAGGTGTGGCGGAATCTCAGTCGATTCGTCCCGTTTCTCGCTTTCATCCTTCTTCCCCTTTCCGGGCAGACGGTGTGGGGGCAGGCGTCGCGCCCCACGCTGCTTGTCCTCGGGTTTGAGAACGAGGTCCGGGAGAAGGTTTGGACGGACGCCCGGATCGGGTTCGGTCTCAGGGCGCTTCTCGGCCAACTCCTCTTTGAGTCCGGGTGCTTTCGACCCATCGAGGAGAAAGGCGAGGTTCTGGCCAGGGTGAAGACGATCCAATCAAGCCTTTGGGCGAAATCAGGGACGAATCCCAAAGGTCCGCCTTTCTCGCGGTTGACGCGCGGCTGGAAAACAGACTGGACGGCTTACGGCACGGTCCTGTCCGCCGGCCGCGTTCGCTCGCGGTCCTTCATCTCCCTGTTCAGCTCCGCCAAGGAGACGGTTACCGTCAACCTGAAGGCGTCGTTGGCGTCCGCCTCCGGGTGGAAGGTGATTTCCGCCCCCGGCAAGGGAACCTCATCGTTCAAAGCCAAGGCGGTCGGTTTCTCGATACGGAAACGAAAAGTTCTTTTCGGCGAAACGACGGTGGGCAGGGCCACGAAGGCCGCTTTGGAATCGGCCGTGAAACGACTCCTCGCCGACTATGGGAAAGAGACAAAGGGATGTTGAATCCCGGAACAGGGCGCGTGGTCAGGGCCCTCGCGTTGGGAGCGGTCTGCGCCGTCGCGGCGGCCTGCGCGGACGCGGGCATCGTCGAACTCAAAAAAGGGGGTCCGGAGCCGGTCTCGCGCCGGGCGCCCGTGGCGTTTCCGAAGTATCGCGGCCCCAAGACCCGTATCGCGGTCCTTCCCCTCGGTTTGTCCAAGCGGGCCGCGAAGCGATACCCCAAGCTCGTGAACCGGCAGGTCGGATTGGGTCTCCACCAGATGATCGTCAGCACCTTGGCCGAAACCAACCGGTTCCGGTTCGTCGAGATTCGCAAGGAGGTCGTCGAGCGGCTGATGCGCCAGCTCTATCTGGGCCAGAGCGACCTGGTGGACCCGGAGACAGCCCTTCGCATCGGAAGGCTGAAGCAGCCTTCGGCCGTCATCTACGGGGAGGTGTTCGATTTCGGCGTGGGAACGCGGGAGCGCATCCGCGGCGTTTCGATGGTTTTGTCGCGTGTGACCCGGATTGGTATCCAAATCCGCCGCGTGGACCCGGAGACGCACGAATACATTCCCGCCTCCGGCATCGGTGAGGCGGTCCACACGACCCGGCGGCTTTTCCCGTCGGGGTCCGGGACGCCCTTTGATGAGACCACCGTCGGCCAGGCTAGCCGCGAGGCGATCCGCCGCGCCGTCCTCCAGCTC
>JASLXW010000530.1 GCA_030740135.1 Nitrospinota bacterium | reverse complement strand
AAATGCGGGATGAACTGTTGAACCGGGAAGTCTTCTACACACTGGATGAAGCCAAGGTACTGGTGGAGCGATGGAGGCAGGAATACAATCGAATCCGACCTCATAGCGCTCTGGGCTACCGTCCACCGGCCCCCGAGGCGATAGAGCCACCTCCTCCAGGCTTCGCTACGCTTCGCCTTCCGGAGGTGGCTGCAGGACTAACATAAGGAGTGGTACCACTATCGGGGGCAGGTCAGTTTTGCCGCGGAACCTCCGTGGGGTGGTTGGGGAGGCGGCGGAGCGGCCGCCCGCGATTTGATGTTTTGAAATGCCGATCTATAATCGAGGAGAATTTCCGAAAATTTGTCCAGATGAAAGACAGGGGGCCCGGGGGATGCGTTTCGCGGTAGACACCGGCGGCACCTTCACCGATTTGGTGCTCGAAGACGAGTCGGGCATCCTCCATGTTTTTAAAGCGCCTACCACGCCCGAAGATCCCGTGGAAGGAATCCTCGCCGCCGTCCGTTCAGCGGCAAAGGCCCTCTCCCTCTCCAGCGAAGGGCTTCTCTCCCAAGGCGACCTTTTCATTCACGGGACGACGCACGCCACCAACGCCATCGTGACGGGAAACACGGCCCGGACCGCTTTCCTCACTACGAAAGGCCACCCTGACATTCTCGTCCTTCGCGAGGGGGGACGCCTGGAGCCCTTCAACTTTTTAATTCCCTTTCCCAAGCCCTATATTCGCCGGTCGCTGACATTCGAGGTGCCCGAGCGCATAGGGTCTGACGGCACGATTTACGAACCTCTGGAGGAAAAGGCCGTCATCGGCATCATCGACAGGCTTCGAGATCTGAAAGTGGAGTCGGTTTCCGTCTGCCTGCTATGGTCCACCATGAACCCGGTTCACGAAGATCAAGTAGGCCGGCTGCTCGGTGCGCATCTGCCCGGTGTGCCCTACACCCTCTCTCATATTCTGAATCCCATCCTGCGCGAGTACCGGCGCGCTTCCTCCGCCTGCATCGATGCCTCTTTGAAACCACTCATGTCCCGCTACATCGGAAACCTTCAGAAGCGCTTGCGAAACGAGGGTTTTCGTGGCCGCCTTCTCATGCTGACCTCAAAAGGAGGGGTGATGGACGCCGAAGAGCTGGCGAAGGCCCCGATTCATACGATCGGCTCCGGCCCCTCGATGGCTCCCATCGCCGGCCGCCGCTACGCGAAGTCTGACGCCAGATCCAACACCGCCATCGTCGCGGACACGGGGGGGACCACCTACGATGTCAGCTTGGTGCGCAGGGGGGCCATTCCCATGACGCCCGAGACTTGGCTTGGCGAGCGCTACCGCGGGCACATCCTAGGGTTTCCGTCGGTGGACGTGAAAAGCATCGGCGCGGGAGGGGGGAGCATCGCCTGGGTGGACGAGGGGGGTCTTCTTCACGTCGGCCCCCAGAGCGCGGGGGCGGCCCCAGGGCCGGCTTGCTACGGGAAGGGAGGAGTGAAACCCACGGTGACAGACGCCTCCCTGGCGCTTGGGCACATCGATCCGGCGTTTTTCCTGGGCGGGGAAATGAAGCTGGAAACCGAACTTTCAGTTGATGCCATACAAAAGGAAATTGCCGCCCCCATCGGTATCGGTCTCCAGGAAGCGGCCTCGGCCATCCTCCGCCTGGCTACCGAAAACATGGTGGGCGCCATTGAACAGATCACCATTCACCAGGGGATCGATCCGCGCGGGGCCGTTCTCGTCGGCGGGGGAGGGGCGGCGGGGCTCAATTCCGTGGCCATTGCCAGAAGGCTCGGATGC
Organism: Nitrospinota bacterium; assembly: GCA_030740135.1. Next base: position 824 of record JASLXW010000530.1, on the reverse strand, counting down.
AAAACGGTCGTCATCCCCGAGATGGGCGCGGCGCTCTCCGCTGTGGGAGCGCTGATGTCGGATTTGCACGCCGACTACCGGTCCCTTTTCTTCACGGTTTCTGACGCTTTCGATTTCGATGGAGCGAATGCTACGTTGAACGGCCTTAGGGCAAAATGCGAGAAATTTATCGAGGGTCCGGGCGCCGGGGCATTGGAGTCCTCGATCGAGTTATTCGCCGAGGCACGCTACCGTCACCAAATTTGGGAGATCGATCTTCCGCTTCATGTCACCCGGTTCAAGTCGAAAAAAGACGTGGCTCTCGCCCGCGAAGACTTCGACCGCCTGCATGAGGAAATTTTCGCCTTCCGCGACCCCGGCTCAGAAGTTGAATTCGTGGGATGGCGGGCGACGGCGCGCTGCAGGCTTCGAGAAGGCGATCTCGGAAAACTGGGGAAGGACAAGACCCATAAGGCGAAGGTGGCTTCTTCCCGAAAGGCTTACTTCGATGGCAAGGGAATCCGGAAGACGAGGGTGGAGTTGTTCGAAACGTTGAAAGCCAACGCTCCCTTGAAGGGTCCCGCCATTATCGAATCACCTTTCACGACTGTGGTAATTGAGCCGGGCGCAAAGGCAGTCCGGAAAAGAACCGGAAGCCTGGTCATCACGCCTTAGGGCGGAGGCACAGGAATCTTACGTATTTTGAATGGGAACGAACGGATGCTTGAAGGAAGGAATCGATGGCTAGGTTAAAAGTGAAGACAATGAAATTGCCGAGGACGAAGAAAGATGCGAAGAATCGTGCGACGGCCAAAATGAAAGTGCGAGCCGGAAAAACCAGCCGC
>JASLXW010000052.1 GCA_030740135.1 Nitrospinota bacterium | reverse complement strand
CTCTCTGTTGGCCCCTGGAACTCTACTCCCTACCCAAGGAGATGTCTCACATCTATCTGAACCTATACACTATACAGAGGCCACTCCATTTCCCGGATGGGCCAACCAAGCCGCTCGGGCTCTCTTCGCCCGTCAAACCCGGGACCCGCTCATCAGCCATGGTAAAATAATTAGGTTGTCACAGCGTGTTTATCCGGGCGGCGTCCGGGCAGGGGAAAAAGCCGGCCGAAAATCGGACGGCGAAACCGAGCCATTGTCCACCCGGGCGTACTCCTGCCGGGAGGTCCAATTGGGTATCCGCTTTTACCGCGAGATGCTGGGGGACGAAAGGCGGGTGACGGCCTTTCGCGAGGCGCTGTTCGAGGCCGTGCGCCCCGGTGAAACGGTCGTGGAAGTGGGTTCCGGCGTGGGGACTTACGGCTTTTTCGCCCTTCAGGCGGGGGCCCGAAAGGTGTACGGGATTGACCGGGATCCCGTCACCGAAGTCGCCAAGGCCGTCGCCCGGGCTAACGGGTTTGAGGATCGAGCCGTGTTCATCAAGGAGGTCTCCGACAAGGTGACACTCCCGGAGCGGGCCGATCTCTTGGTGACGGAAGATTTCCATCCCCTCGTCCTCGGGCCGTACCTGGAGTCTCTCGTGATCGATGCGCGCGAGCGGTTCCTGAAACCGGCCGGGCGGATTATGCCCATCTCCCTGGAGGTTCTCCTCGCGCCGATGACGGCGCCGACGCTCTACCGGTCCATCGAAGCGACCCCGAGCCGGCCGGGCCGCCGATTCGGGATCGACTTCTCCCCGCTCGGCGAGCTGGCCGTCAACAAGCTCCATTCGTGCAACCTGAAGGCCCGGAACGTCCTGGCGGAACCCGAGTCCCTGTTCTCCTTTCGCCTGGCCGCCCTCCGCAAGGAGGACCTCGCATTGGACCGGACGCTGGCTTTCCGGATGCAATCCGACGGCACGCTCCACGGCCTGTCGGGGTGGTTCGACGCCCGGCTCTCGAAGCGGGTGCGCGTCTCGACCGGCCCCTTCGAGCCGATCACGACGTGGGGGCGATCATTCATTCCCTTGCAATCACCCGTGCGGGTCCGCAAGGGCGATACGCTCGAGGTCAGGATGCGCTCGAACCGCTGGGGATCGAAGACGCTCTGGGCCTGGGACACGAAGCCTTTCAGCGGGTCGGGCGTCCGGCGGGCGCGGTCCCCCCGGGCCGCGTTCAGCCAGTCCACGTTCAAGGGGTTTCCCTTCTTGCGGGAAACCTTTGAAAAGCGGTCCCCGCGGCACGCCCCCAAACTGACCCGGGAAGGCGAGGCGGCGCGGTATGTCCTCCAGCGCATGGACGGCCGCCGCTCCCTGGAACAAATCGGCCGGGAGCTCTGTCAAAAATATCCGGAGGTCTGCGACGACCCGGAGACGGCGTTCCAGAAAGTCCTGGATCTCACGGGAGACCTGTTGGAGTAAAATAACATTGCGCGGCGGGAAGCCGGGAGAACGGCATCCGACGAATGTTTGTCTAATCGCCTGAAAGGTTCATTCCACGATTTCGGAAGGATCAAATTTTTCCATGCCTCCGGCCCTTTCAAACCGTTCGAGCGTCGGGACGCGCGCCTGGAAGGCCCTTTGCGCCATCGTCGTTTTTCTATCCCTTCCGTCTATCGGCGGGCCGCCGTCCGGCGGGCGCGCCGGAGAGGCGTCCGCCAAATCGCTGTCCGACGAGATCCTGGATACGGTCAAACGCGCCCAGAAATTTCTTCTGGGCGAGCGCCCGTGCGGCGCCCGATTCGGCCTGAAAGGGGAGGCCTGGCGGGGGCTGGCCGGAGGGATCGAAAGCCGAGTCCTCCACGTCACGCCGGCCGAGGGGAAAGCCGCCGTTGTCCTGCACCTCGTCCGCGCCGACCCGAAGGAGATCTCCATCCGCGGGTTGTTGTCCAAGGACTTCGGACAAAAGGCGTCGACCGCGGCGGATTTTGCCGAGCGATCGGGCGCCCTCGCGGTCACCAACGCCGGCTTCTACGACAAGGCGCTGCGGCCTTTGGGCTTATTGGTCGTCGATGGGAAGCGAAGGCGGGCCTTCATTGGCCTCCGGGGCCGGCCGAGCGACGCCCTGTATAACGGGGTGTTCCTGGTGAAGGGGGGGAAACCCGCCATCCGGCGCAACAAGGAATATCGGCCCGGAGGCGAGGAGTTGGCGGTCCAGGCGGGACCGCTTCTTATTGCAGAAGGGAAGCCCGCCGCTTCCCTGCGGGGTCTTCGGGATTCGAAGCGGCTGGACGGCCGGCTGGTCCTGTCGCTGGACGGCCGGGGACGATTTGTGATTTGGGTGACGGCCACGCCGCTGAACGGGATGAACTGGTGTGAGCTGCGCGACGTGATGCTTCAATACGCCGGGCTGGAAGGCGGCGCGAAAGCCCGCAACGCGGAAATACGCTGGGCGCTGAACCTGGACGGAGGCGCCTCCGCCCAACTCTATGTCCGAAAGAACGGTCTCAAAGGAAATCCGCCCCAGGTCAAAGGCAACCCCGTGCCCGTCGCCCTCGGGTTCTTCCCCCGCGATTGAGCCGTGAATGCGCGCGGGGGATCAACGCGGCGTCAACCGCATTTCTCACGACCCTCAATCCTCTCCTCCAACCTGAAGGATGCGGGTGGTCGGCGCACCGATCGGCTGATGAGAAATCCGGCTTAGGCCTCCAGGTCGCCGGATGTCTTCCTACGGCGACGTCAGGCCCAACTCGAGGACGAGGAGCCGCGGGCCCGCCGGCGCCTCCCCCAGTGCTTTTCCCACCGCCTCTACACCTGAGAGCCGCCGCGCCTCGATCCCGAAGGACTCGGCCAGGCGGACGAAATCCGGGTTCCGGAGATCGCAGGCGATGGTCCGGCCCCCGTACCGGCGCTCCTGGGCGTTGCGGATGGCCCCGTACCCCCCGTCATTCAAGAGGAGGACCGTCACCGGCAGGCCCTCCTCGGCCAGCGTCGCCAACTCGGCCAATGTGAACAGAAAGGCCCCGTCCCCCGTCACCGCCACGACCCGGCGATTCGGATGGGCCGCCTGCGCGCCGAGGGCGGCGGGCAGGGCGTACCCCAACGTGCAGAGGCCGGAGGAGAGGAGGAACGTCCGCGGCTCGAAGATCGGAAACCGCGTCGCGGCCCAGAGGCTGATCAGACTGTCCCAGCAGGTGACGGCGTCCCGGGGGAGGCCCTCCCGGATCTCCCGAAGCAGCGCGGCCGCGGCCGGGTCGGGCTCGGAATCGCCCCCGCGCCGAAACCAGGTTTGGCCCGTTGTCCCGCCGGTCCCGGCGCCCCCCTCGTCCAGCGCCTCCACCAGCGCGGCCAGGGCGTGCCTGGCGTCCCCGGCAATCCCCACGGCGGACGGATAATTCTCGTTCATGCGATCGGCGTCGGCGTCTATCCGGATGAGCCGCTCGGGCAAGCGGACCTTCCACCCGTCGGTCGCGGCGGCGCTGAAGCGCGTTCCGACGGCGAGGCAGAGGTCGCTCTCTTCCAATGCCCGCCGGACCGATTCCCGCCGGTCCCAGGTGTTGCTCCAGAGGCTTCCCAGGAACAGGGGATGGTCTTCGGGGAAGACGCCCTTGCCGGTGGGGGTGGACAGGACGGGCGACCCGAGCCGCTCGGCCAGGCGGACCGCCTCGCCGCCGGCCTCCGCCCAGGCGGCCCCGCCCCCGATGACGAACACGGGCCGCTCGGCCGCCCTCAACAGGTCCGCCGCCCCGCGGACGGCCGCCTCGTCGATCCCGCGCCCCCCCTTCTCCCCCGGCGGGCGGGGGTCCGGGAACGAGACTTCGCCTTCCTGGTCGAGGACGTCCAGGGGGATCTCGACGTAGACGGGGCCCCGCCTCCCGCGGCTCAGGTGATGCCACGCCACGGCCAGGGCCGAGGGGACGGCCCCGGGGTCTTCCACCCGGCATTGAAACCGGGTGACGGTTTGGGTCAAGGCCATCTGATCGTCCAATTCGTGAAGGGCCCCCCTTTTCCCTTCGTTCCGCGTGTGGGCGGGAATCTCGGTCGCGATCCAAAGGATTGGCGAGGAGGCGGCGTGCGCCTCGGCCACGCCGGTCATGGCGTTCAGGACGCCGGGGCCGGTGATGGTGAACAAGGCGGCCGGCCGGCCCGAGGCGCGGGCGTAACCGTCGGCCATGAAGGCCGCCCCCGATTCGTTCCGGGCCAGGACGTGGCGGATGTCCGGCGCGCCGTGAAGGGCGTCGTACAGGGGAAGGTTGTGAACGCCGGGCAAACCGAAAACGGTGTCGAGGCCGAGCCGGCGGAGGGATTCGACGACGGCCTTCGCTGCGGTCATGCGATGCGTAGGGGGCATGGGGATGGACCTCTATCGGCCTTGGAACCGGGGTTTTCGCCGCGTCTTCAGGGCGCGCGCGGCCTCCTGGGCGTCCCGGCTGGAGTAGAGGGCGCCTGCCGCCAGGGCCTCCAGCTCGATTCCGGCCTCGACGTCCATGGCGTAGGCGCGGGCGATGACGCGCTTGGCCAGCCCGATCCCCAGCGGTCCCCCCTGGAGGAGCTCTTCGGCGAACCGCCTCGCGGCCCGGCCGAGGTCCTTCGCGGGGACGACGCGGTTGACCAGCCCGATGCGGTGGGCCTCGTCCGCGGGGATCAGGTTCCCTGTCAGGATCATCTCCTTCGCCCGGCCGATGCCCACGTTGCGGGCCAGCCGGACGCATCCGCCCCCGTCGGGCATGACGCCCACGCGTGTTTCGACCAGGCCCATCCGGACGCCCCCGGCCGCGATCCGGACGTCGCAGGCCAGGGCGATCTCCAGCCCGGCGCCGACCGCGGCGCCGTTGAGGGCCGCCACCACCGGCTTCTCGATTTGCTCGAAGGCGTTGAACGTCGCGTTGATCCTCCGGAGGACGCGCCGCATCCCGGCGGCGGTCTCCTTTTGGAACGTCTTCAGGCAGGACAGGTCCAATCCCGAGCAGAACGCCCGGCCGGCCCCGGTGACGATGACCGCGCGGACGACCTTCCGCGAGGCCGCCCGCTCCAGGGCCGCGTCGATCTCCTCCAGGGATTCCATGAGGAGGGCGTTGAGCCGGTCGGGGCGGTTCAGGGTGAGCGTCAACAGCCCTTTGCTCTCTTTGAGGGTGATGGACTTGAATTCCGCCATGCGGCCTCCTTACCGGACGTATTGCCGGCGGTGATCCGTCACCCGCCGGGCCTTGAACGTTGTGCGCTCCAGCGACCCGGGCGGAAGAAATTCCACATCGGGCCGGAAAAGCAGGGCCTCCCGAAGCGCCCGGACGAGTTGATCCCGCAGGTTGCCGGCTTCCGCGTCGGGGAGCGGCTCTTGAGATTCCACCTGGACGACGCAGGTGTCCCGGCGCCGTTCGGCGTCATGGTCGAGGAGGATGTGGTATTCGGCCGAGAGCTCCGGGAAAGACCGCACCGCCTGCTCGACCTGGGCGGGGTGGAAGTTGGCGCCGGCGAAGATGACCATGTCGTCCGCCCGGCCCCGGATGCCGCCGGGGGAGCGGATGTGCGTGCGCCGGCAGGGGCAGGGCTCGGCGGTCATTTGGATGAAATCGCCCGTCCAGTAGCGGATGAGCGGGAAGCCCTCGCGGTCGAGGTGCGTGACGACGAGCGCGCCCGTCTCCCCCTCGGGGACGGCCTCGAGGCTTTCGGGGTCGAGGACCTCGAAGAGGTGGTAGTCCTCCCACCAGTGGATCCCCGCCTTGGCCCGGCACTCGCCGGTGAAGGACGCGCCGATCTCGGTCAGGGCGTAGTAGTCGTACGCGTCGAGTCCCAGCCGCTCTTCGAGGAGGCCGCGCGTGGCCGGAAGGGCCGTCCCCGCCTCCCCGCCGAAGATCCCCACGCGCAGGGCGAGGTCGTCCGTCGAGTGACCGCGCTCGCGGAGCTGCTCCGACAGGTAGAGGGCGAACGACGGCGTGGCCACCAGGACCGTGGTTTTCAGGTTCACCAGGAAGTCGATCTGACGGTCGGTCATCGACGCGCCGACGGGGATGACGAAGCAATCCAGGGCGAAGCCGAAGTACTGGACGGAGATCCCCCCGGCCCAGAGACCCTGGCTCAGGGCGTTCTGGATGATGTCGCCGGCCCGCACCCCCATCCCCCGGTAGACGCGGGCCCCCATGTCGGTGAAGTAATCGATGTCCGAGCGGGTCCAGATCGTGTTGACGGGGCGGCCGGTGGTGCCCGTGGAGGGGTGCATCTCGCGGCGCTCGCCGGCCTCGCAGATGGGGATGCGCCCGAAATAGGGATGGGCCTCCTGCTCGGCGCGCAGGTCGGACTTGTACGTGATCGGGAACCGCCGGATGTCGTCCAGGGTCTTGAACTGATCGGGGCGGGCGCCGGCGGCGTCGAAGCGCTCCCGGTAGAACCCGCTCCGCGCGTAGACCCGCGGAAGGTAGGATTGGAGCTTCTGGGGCTGGAGGGCCATGAGGACCTTTCGCGGCAGGGTCTCCATGTCCGGGTTGTGGTATTCGTGGCTCATGGGGCGGTTTCGGCCGTTGGGGATGTCAACCGGAGGGTTTCCGGGCGGCCTTCTCGGCCATTTTTTCGTTGACCTTCGCGGCGTCGACGATGAAGCGCTCGTGAACGCCCTCGCCGACCTTGTCCAGCTCGTCGCGCACCTCGATCCGGAAGACCAGCCGCCGCCGGTCGATCTCCATCAGCTCGGCCCGCGCCGTGGCGGTGAAGCCGACGGGGGTGGCGGCCAGGTGGGTGATCTCGACCTTCGTCCCCACGGTGATCCGGCCTTCCGGCAGGTGCGGCTCCACGGCGTCGCTGGTGGCCTTTTCCACGAGGTGGGCCATGTCCGGCGTGGCGAAGACGGCGATCCCTTCGAGTCCCCACCGGCGCGTGCTGGTCTCCTCCGTTACGGGCCATTCGGCTTCGGCGGCGAGGCCGACCTTCAAATCCGGATAATCGCTCAACTCGCGTGCTCCCTGATTGGTTGGTTACATCCTACGCCTTGAGGATGTCCTTGTGGGCCAGGACGCGCTCCATGAGGGGGCGCATGCCCAGCTCTCGGGGGATGGCCAGGGCCTCGTCCAGGAGGGCCGTCGCCTTTTCGTCGGAACCTCGACGCCGCCGGCCCGGCCCCCCCCGGTCCGCTCCCTCGCCTTCAGAGTCCGGTCTTATGAAGGTCCTTCGTATACAGGTTGCAGAGACCATATCATATTGTCGGCGCGCGGGCGGGGGGAATGGTAAAGTGGCTGGCAAGCGTGTAGAAGAGTTGACGGAAGAAGAGCCTGCCGCCTTTCCCGGCGGGGTCGGCATCGATCGCCGCGAAGACGGTCGATATCCGGACGGCCAAGGAAAAGGAAGCGGAAAATGACGATCCAACTCGACCCGGAGCGGACGGCGCTTCTCGTGATCGACATGCAGAACGGCTTTTGCCATCCCGAGGGCGGTTTGGCGAAAGCGGGCCAGGACAACGCGCCCCAGGTGGCCGTGGTCCCGGCGGTGAAGGAGCTCATCCGCCTTGCCCGGGGCGCGGGAATCCGGGCGGCCTGGTCGAAGCAGGTCCATTTCCCGGGAAACCGCGCCCGGGAAGGTCGCGCGGCGGCCTCCCACCTCCAGAGGAAGCCCAAGGGGGGGAGCCCCATCTGCGCCAGGGGATCGCGGGACGTCGAGATCGTGGATGACCTGGCCTCCGACGTGGCGCTGGAGGACGAGGTCATCGTGAAGCACAAGATGTCGTGCTTTTACAACACCCGGCTGGACGAGGTCCTCCGGATGTGGGGCGTGACGGGTCTGATTCTTTGCGGGGTGTCCACTTACGTCTGCGTGGAATCCACGGTCCGGGACGCCTACTTCCGCGACTACGATATCGTCGTCGTCGAGGACTGCGTAGCGGGCTCCATCGAGCGCCTTCACCTCGATACGCTGGAAAAGGTCCGGATGTACTTCGGAGAGGTCGTGACACTGAAAGCGCTGGAGGGTGTGTGGACGGCGGGGTCCGCCGCGCACGCCGCCCCCCCGGGGATCGGAGTGACCCAGAGAGGAGGCCCCCTTCATGTGTCCCCCTGAATCGGTGAACCTTCGGATCAACGGGCAGGATCGGTCCGCGCGGGTCGATTCCGGTTTGCCCCTCGTCCGATACCTCCGGGACGAGCTGCGCCTGACCGGGACCAAGGTGGGGTGCACGCCGGGGGACGGGGATTGCGGCGCGTGCATGGTCCTTGTCGACGGAAAGCCCGAGCTCGCCTGCCTGGTCGGGATGGGCGGCCTGGAGGGTCGGTCCGTCGAGACGATCGAGGCGGAGTCGCCCGGCGCGCCCCTGGATGTGGTCCAGGAGGCGTTTGTCAGGAGCGGGGCGATCCAGTGCGGTTTCTGCATCCCCGCCTACGTCCTCGCCGCGCGGGCGCTGTTGAAAGACAACCCGGATCCCTCGGTCGGGGAGATCAAGGAGGGCCTGGACGGCATCCTCTGCCGATGCACCGGATACAAGAAGGTGATCGAAGCGGTCCAGGCCGCGGCCCACTTCAACGCCGCGGGAAGCTGGCCCGGCGGGTTCGGGAAGTCCGGTCTCGCGGAGTCCGAGCACGCGGTCCGCAAATCCATCATCAAGGTGGACGCCGCCGATAAGGTGACCGGCCGGGCCGTCTTCGCCGACGATGTGTACATGGAGAACATGCTCCACGGCAATCTCCTTTATAGCGAGCGGCCCTCGGCCCGGTTCACGCTGGACACCGCCGAGGCGGAGAAGTCGCCCGGCGTCGCCGCCGTCCTGACGGTGAAGGACGTCCCCGGCACGAACCTGATGGGCGTGTGCGTCAAGGACAAGCCGGTTTTCGCGAAGGAAAAGGCCCGGAGCGTCGCCGACGTCCTGGCCGCCGTCTACGCCGAGACCCCGGAGCAGGCGGAAGAGGGGGTCCGGAAAATTCGGGTGGACTATGAGGACCTGCCCGGGATCTTCCGTCCCGAGGACGCGACGGCCCCGGACGCCCCCCTGATCCACGAGGACCACCCGACGGGTAACGTCCTCCACGAAGTGACGCTCGATCGGGGAGACGTGGACACGGCCTTCGCCGAGGCCCATTTGGTCGTCGAGGGCGAGTACTCGTGCTCCCGGATCGATCACGGCTTTCTGGAGCCGGAATCGGGTGTGGCCTATGTCGACGAGCGCGGTATCCTGACCCTGCTGATCGCCTCCCAGTGCCTCTTCATGGACCGGGACGACCTCTGCGGGGCCATCGGGCTGCCCAAGGAGAAGATTCGGGAGATCGTCGTCGCGATCGGCGGGGCCTTCGGCGGGAAGGAGGACCTCTCGCTTCATCCCTATCTGGCCCTGGGCGCGCTGCGAACCGGACGGCCCGTGAAGATCACGGCCACGCGCGCCGAGTCCCTCCTGATCCACCACCGCAAGCACCCGATGCGCTTGCGCTTCCAGACGGCCGTGGACAAAGAGGGCCGGCTCACCGCCGTCCGGAACGAGATCCTGGCCGACGGCGGGCCTTACGCCTACACCGCCCCCTGGGTTATCGGCAACGCCACGATGTTCTCGCCCGGTCCCTACGCCGTGCCGAACCTTCACCTCCACGGCAGGCGGATGTACACCAACAACATCCCCTGCGGGTCCTTCCGGGGGTTCGGGATCAACCAGGTGAGCTTCGCGATGGAAAACCAGATGGACATCATCGCCCGGCGTCTGGGGATGGACCCCTTCGAGTTGCGGCTGAAAAACGTCCTGAAACAGGGGGCGACGATGCCCACCGGCGTGGAACTGAACTGCACGGTCGGGATCCGGGAGTGCCTGGAGCGGCTGCGGGACGCGGTCGAAGCCGAGGCGCCGTTCGCGCCGCGAAGCGGGGGGAAGGTCGGCGTCGGCGTCGCCGCGGCCTATAAGAACATCGGCGTCGGCCAGGGGCGGCCGGACCGGTCGGGGGCCATCGTGGAGCTGCTCGAGGACGGGGCGGTTCGGGTGCGGACCGGCGCCGCCGACATCGGCGGCGGGCAGAGCACGGTCATCGCCCAAATCGCCGCCGAGACGCTGGGCATCCCCTACGAGGCGGTGACGCTGATGACGCCCGACACCGAGCTCACGCTGGATTGCGGCCGGACCGCCGGCTCCCGGCAGACCTACACGACGGGCAACGCCGTCTTCGGCGCCTCCCGCGAGTTCCGCGAAAAGCTGTTCGACTTTGTGAGCGGCCGGTGGGAGATAGCGCGGGAGGACATCGTCTGGAAAGACGGAAAATCGTTCCAGTCGCGGGGCGGGAGGGCGATCACCGATAACGAGGAGGTCGTCGCCCGCGCCAAGTCGGAAGGCGAGGACCTGACGACGGAATTTGAGTATCTCTGCCCGGAGACCTTCCCCCCGGTGAAGGACCCGGAGGCGGAGTTGGGGATCGCGAAGAAGGATTACCGCAACTATCATAGTTTCACTTTCGTCGCGTCCGTGGCGGTCGTCGAGGTGCATGAGAAGACCGGCGAGGTGGACGTGTTGAAGGTGTTCTCGGCGACCGATTGCGGCACGGCCATCTATCCCCTGGGGGTCGAAGGCCAGGTGGAGGGGAGCGTGCTCCAGGCCCTGGGTTACGCCTTGTCCGAGGAGTACGTGGTCGAGGACGGCGTCCCGAAGACGTGGACCCTGACGGACCTCGGCATCCCGGGGATCAAGAAGGCGCCGGAGATTGTCCCGTTCATTATCGAGGACCCGGAGCCCGAGGGACCCTACGGGGCGAAAGGCATCGCCGAGGCATCCCTCCTGCCGGGCGCGCCGGCGATCATCAACGCCGTCTACGACGCCGTTGGCGTTCGCTGCACCGACCTCCCCCTCAAGCCGGAGAAGCTTCGGGAGCTTTTGAAGGGGAAAGCGGAGGAGGCCGCGCGGGTCGGGTCCGTTTGAGGAGACGGGGGGGGCGGGTCGGGGTTCCGGGCGTGTCGGCCATGCCTTTCCCCGGAAGCGCCCATTCACAATAAGCGACGGGAGACGACAAGATGGAAGACCACGAGAAATTCATGGCCATGGCCATCGAAGAGGCGCGGCTCGGTCTTCAGTCGGGGGAGGACCCTTTTGGCGCGGTGATTGTTCGAGCCGGTGAAGTGATCAGCACAGGGCGAAGCGTGAAAATCTACACCGGCGATGTAACGGACCACGCCGAAGTCGGGGCCATTGGAAAGGCCACCCGGGCTTTGAGAAATCTCAATCTCGCGGGGTGCACGCTTTATTCGTCCTGTGAGCCCTGTCCGATGTGTTGCGGGGCCATCATCAACACGAACATGGCCACCCTGGTCATCGGCGTGCGTCTCGGCGACCTGAAAGAGCTGTTCGGGCGAACCCGTGGACCTTCACGAATACACGGCCGAGCGCCTCGTGGAGCTCACCGGGGCGGGCACCCAAGTCATCGGCGGGGTCCTCGAACAGGAGGCCAAAGACCTGTTCAAGGGCGTGAACCTTCGATACCGGAAGTGAAGCGGAACGGCTCCGGCTCGCGTTCAGGAGAGGAGCGGCCCGTGAATTGTTGGCTAACACATCGGGGCGGGTGCGGACAGCCCCCCGGCTGAAGCCCCGCCCCTACACCGGTGTTGGTGGTCGGGGTTTTGAAATGTAGGCGCGGGGCTCCGTACCCGCCCCCCTCAAGGACAGGGTGTTCCACTCGCCTTCTCTCGGCCAATCGGTTAATCTTCAAAGGGTTTCTCGCATGAAAACCGCTGAACCGTCCCTTCTTGTGAGAAATTCAGGCTTGACGGCCAACCCCTTGACAGATTCAAACGCCCTCGCGATTTATTCTTGATGATGAAAAAGAAAGAAGCGTCCGGTTTTTCCAATTCATCGCACTTCATCAAAACCCTTCACATGGAAGACCCGGATTATTCCAACCCCCCCCTGGAGGTCCCGCCCGAGGCCCGGAACCGAATGTTGGCTCATCTGCGCCTGCTCTACGGGGAGGAGGAGGCTGCCGGCTGCCTGCCTGAGCTCGAACGGATTCTCAAGGTTTATTACGCCCATAAACCGCGGGAATTGATTGACGCGGAAAAGGAGATTGATCCCAAAGAGCGTTTTACCGAGAAGGACATGGTCCTGATAACCTATGGAGATCTCTTCCGGGGTGGAGAGCGCTCTCCCTTGGCCACATTGGCGGATCTATGCGACACATACTTGCGCGCGATCAACACCCTGCACATCCTTCCTTTTTATCCCTACTCTTCGGACAGGGGGTTCTCCGTCATAGACTTCCGGGCGGTCGATCCGAGGCTTGGAAGCTGGCAGGACATCAATTTCCTCGAAGAGCGTTACCAGCTCATGTTTGACGGGGTGATCAACCACGTTTCCTCCCGGAGCGACTGGTTCAGGAAATTCCTGAACGGCAACCCCGATTACGAGGACTTCTTTATCGCGTTTTCCTCCCAGGAGGAGCTGACCATCGAGGATCGGGGGAAGATCTTTCGTCCGAGGACCTCTGACATTCTGACCCGGTTTCAGACGATAAACGGACCCCGGCATGTGTGGACCACCTTTTCGGCCGATCAGATAGACTTGAATTATAAGAACCCGAAAGTATTGCTGAGCGTCATCGATCTTCTTCTGTTCTACATCCGCCAGGGGACCGACATGATTCGCCTGGACGCGGTGTCCTATATCTGGGCCGAACCGGAAACGACTTGCGTACACCTGAACCAGGCCCATGAAATCGTAAAGCTCTTTCGCACCGTACTGGATGTCGCGGCACCGCACGTTGCCTTGATCACGGAGGCGAATCTTCCGCATGAGCAGAATGTTTCCTATTTCGGCAACGGTTTCGATGAAGCGCGAATGGCATACAATTTCGCCCTGCCCCCGCTCGTGCTCTATAGCTTCTACAAACAGGACGCCACCGTCCTGACGCGGTGGGCGAAAAGCCTGGATATCAAATCCGACACAACGGCCTTCTTCAATATTCTGGACACCCATGACGGGATCGGTTTGATGGGGGCCAAGAACATCCTTTCTGAAGAGGAAATCGATTTTCTCATCGGACGGGCGCGGGAAAACGGCGCGTTCATCTCGTATAGGCGGGAGGAGAACGGCGGGCGGGCGCCTTATGAAATCAATACAACCTGGTGGAGCGCCCTCGACCGCGACGACGGAGATGAAGACATGGCGTTCAAGGCGGCCCGCTTCATGGCTTCAAGGTGCGTTCCGCTTGTTCTTCAGGGGGTGCCGGGAATTTACGCCCACGGGGCGCTGGGAACGAGCAACGATCCGGACATTGTGGAGACGAGCAGGGGGAAACGGGAAATCAACCGACAGAGCGTCGATAGCCGGGCCATTGCCAAGGCCCTGGAAGACCCGGACTCCAAGCTGTCTCATATCGGGCCGATACTGAGAAAGATGAATGTGACCCGAACGGCCCAACGCGCCTTCCATCCCAATGGAAGGCAGGTCCTTTTGACGGTCTCGCCCGGCGTGTTTTCCATCCTGAGGATATCCCCCGAAGGGGACCGGCACATTCTGGCCCTGATCAACGTGTCCGATCGGATGACGGACATGAAAATCGGTTTTTCAAACCTCGGGATTGAGGAATCCCTTTGGGTCGATCTTTTGAGCGGAAAGCAATGGGCGGCGCAAGGCCGGAAGCTTCCCATCACCTTGCGGCCTTATGAAGTCATCTGGCTGAAGCCATATCATCAGATGGATGAAAGCGAGCTTCCATCCGAGGCCGTAC
>JASLXW010000529.1 GCA_030740135.1 Nitrospinota bacterium | reverse complement strand
CAGATTACACAGATTTAGCAGATTTTTTAAAATAGCAGAATAGAAAAAATATCTGAATATTCTGTTTTTATATTTTTAATGATCAGTGTAATCAGTGGATAAAAAAGGTTTTTCGCCCGACGGGATCGCCGGGTCTCCGCGGAGAAAGCCGATGCCCGAGCGGTATGACGTGATCGTCGTCGGGGGCGGAACGGCGGGGTGCGTGATCGCCGGCCGACTCTCGGAGGATCCGCGAAAAAGCGTTCTGCTCCTCGAGCGCGGACCCGACCCGCGGCCGATCCCGGACGTGGTGTCCGACCCCGCGCAAGCCCGCCGGATCCGGACCGAGACCGATTTCGTCTCCCGGTATCCCACCCGCAGGAATTTCGACGGAAGCGGTTTCGACACCCTGGCCGCCCGGGTCATGGGCGGCGGCTCCACCATCAACCTGATGTCCGTCACCCGACCGATCCGCGCGGATTTCGACGCCTGGGTCGCGGCCGGAAACCCGGCGTGGTCCTGGGAAGAAATGCTTCCGGTCATGAAACGGATGGAGACGGACCGGGACTATCCCGAAAGTCCGCTCCATGGGGACAGCGGCCCCCTCCATCTGGAGCGGCGGCTGGACTTCAGCGACCCGCTTCAAGGCATCGAGAAGGCCCTGGTGGAGGGGGCGGCGAGTCTGGGGTTGCCCATCTCTCCGGACCAGAACGGCCCCGAGCCCTTCGGGATTTCCCGGACCGTCGCAAACGTCAAGGACGGTCGTCGGCACTCCGCCCTCGAGGCCTATCTGGCGCCGGCCCGGTCACGGGACAACCTGCGAATCACGGCGGAGGCGCAGGTCCTGTCGCTTCAAATCGAGAAGGACCGGGTGACGGGCGTCCGGTATGAGAAAGACGGCCGGGCCCATTCGGTCTCGGGCGGGCGCGTCGTCCTGTCCGCCGGGGTTTACCACTCGCCGCAAATCCTCATGCTCTCCGGCATCGGCCCCCGGGCGGAACTGGACCGGCGCGGCATCCGGACGGTCCATGCCCTGGGGGGCGTGGGCGGAAACCTTCAGGACCACGCGGTCGTCACGATGCGGTTCGAGGCCGCCCGGATCGAGGAGACGGACTGGCTCGTCCCCGGCTTCGTGGTGAACGGGAAGAGCCGCCCCGATCGAGACGACCTGGACTTCCACGTCTACATCCGCCCCCCCCTCGTTCCGGCGCGGGGAGAAGATGGAAAGCCCATTTACCCGATCACGGTCCACCTGCTGGAGCAGCGGACGCGCGGGAATTTCACCCTGAGGTCCGCCGACCCCCGCGATCCGCCGGGGATCGACACCCTAATCCTGGAAGACCCTGAAGACGCCGCCGCCATCGTCTCCGCCATGCGGTTCGTCGAGCGCCTGGCCGGGACCGGGCCGATGCGGGAATTTTACGGACCCCTCCTCCAACCCGGCCCGGACGAGGACTGGGCCGCGCATGCGCGGTCGAATTTCGACAGCTTCCGCCACGGCGTCGGCACGTGCGCCATGGGTCCGGCTTCGAGCGAAACGGCGGTCGTCGATCCACGCCTCCGCGTCCACGGGATGGAGAACCTCTACATCGCCGACGCCTCGGTCATCCCCGTCCTCCCCCACGCCCATACGAACCACGCCTGCATGATGATCGCCGAGCGGTTTTGCGAGCTACTGACCGAAACCGGATGATCCCGCCTCTGTTGAGCTTCAGGCAACTGCGTAGGGTGGGGAATTCGGGGAAGAGCAGACCAGCGGTTGGTGTCATTCCGGTGAGCCGGCCATGTCCCTTATTTCATCGGAGCGGACCCTCAGTGGAGTCGAAGGATGCGGGCGGCGCACCTTGGAATGTGCGACCGGCCCCACGCGGACCTCGAAAGCGAAATTCCGAAGCGCTATAGCAAGTCAAGAAATTCCTCCACGGTAAGTCCGGATTTCCGGATAATGGAAAGAAGCGTTCCCCGGGCCATGTCTCGCGAGTGGTAGGGTATGGATACAACGATGCTTGGATCGGCAGGATGCTGGAAGAAGTAATGGCTGCCTTTGATTCGCCGGAGAATAAAGCCTCGGCGTTCGAAAGCCCGGATGACTTTTCGGGGTGTGAGCGCCGGGAGTCGGCGACTCATGCGACTCGGAGGTGAACCGTTACCTTTTCCTGGGTGGGTGCGGCCCCGCGTTCCTCGCATAGCGGAATGGGGCGGCCGTCCTCATGAAGAATCTCCAGACAGCCCTCAATGGCCTCGGTTGCCATCGCCCGGGCTTCCTCCAACGTACGACCTTCCGTAACGAGACCGGGCAAAGCGGGACAGGTTACGGTGTAACCGCCTTCTTCATTTGGCTCGAATATCACAGTATAGGTGTACTTCGTTGCTGTCACGGTTTTTCTCCTCGTTCAAAAAACTGAATATACCACTCGAAAAGAAAAACGCCAGCGGAGATCAGAGGAGAGAATCACGTCCTGATTCAGATCAGGGTGTAAACGGCGGTGTAAAACTGTCCCACTGAGGCGGTCGGATATTCCGGCCGGGGCGGTCTAAAAGTGGACCGCCCTTTGGTCTTCCTTCAGGTTTGCAGGATACGACCTGAAGGGAGGCTGGAGGATGTACTCAGTGGAACTGTACGCACGGGTTCG
>JASLXW010000528.1 GCA_030740135.1 Nitrospinota bacterium | reverse complement strand
CCGCGAGACCGGCGACGCCGCCCCCGATGGCCAGGGTCAGCATCATCCGCCTGCCGACGGGGACGCCCGCATACCGCGCCGCGTCCGGGTTATTCCCGATCGCCCGAATCTGGTAACCCAAAACGGTCCGGTACATCAGAAACGCCAGAAGGACCGCCATGACCAAGCCGATCACGAATCCGCCGTGCAACCGGGTTCCGGATATCAGGACGGGGAGGCGGGCCGCCGGTTCGATGGATTTGGTCACGGGGGTGAAACCGGACGCCCACGGGCCGCTGATCAGGTAGGTGGCGAAAATGATGGCGATGTAGTTCATCATGATGGTCACAATGACTTCATTGGCGCCGAAGCGGACCTTCAGCCATCCGGGCAGCAATCCCCAAAGCCCGCCGGCGATGAAAGCCCCCAGGATGCACACCGGGATGAGCATGTAACCCGGGAGTCCCAGGAAATTGATCCCCAGGCCGACCGTCGCGATGGCCCCGATGTAGAGCTGGCCTTCAACCCCCACATTCCAGACGCCGCATTGAAAGCAGATGGCCACCCCCAGCCCCGTGAGCAGGAGGGGGGAGGTTTGAACCAACGTCTCGGCGAAATTGTTCAGGGTCCCGAGTGCGCCGGTAAACAGGAGGGCGTAGGCCTTGAGCGGATTGACGCCGAAGAAAGCGAGCAGGATTCCGCTCGCCACGAACGCGACCGAAATCGCCCCCAGGCCGATCAGGAAATCCCGGAACCGGGAAGTCGGCTTATCTTCGAAACGACCCCGGATGAGCTTGGATACGGCCTCTTGGAGATTCACTGCGCTACACGCCCGCGCAGGCTCCGTTTTCCCGCCATCATGAATCCCACGTCCTCAACGGAAACCCGGTCAGGGTTGGCCACGCCCATGAACTCGCCCTTGTAGATGACGGCCAGGGTGTCACTCAAGGCGAAGAGCTCCTCCAGCTCCGTTGAGATCAGAAGGATGGCGACCCCCTCGTCCCGCTGTCTCAACAGTTGGCCGTGAACGAACTCGATGGCCCCGACATCCAGCCCCCGCGTGGGTTGCGCCGCAACGAGAAGCTTGGGGTTTCTCGAGATCTCGCGGCCCAAGACCAGCTTCTGTTGATTCCCTCCCGACAGGGCGCCGGCCCGGAGTTCCCGTGCACCGGTTCGCACGTCGAAGGCCTTGATGACGTCCTCTGTGAATTCCCTGATTTTCTGCCGCTGAAGGATGCCGTTGCGGGAAAAGGGCGGAAATTGATGGTTGATCAAGACGGCGTTTTCCTCAAGGGTGAATCTCAGGATCAGCCCGCTTTTCCGGCGGTCCGCGGGGATGTGACCCAACCCCATGTCCAGGAGGTCCTTCGGTGAAGCGCCCGTCACGTCCCGGCCGTTCATCGAAGTCGTTCCGCCCTGAATTCGCCTCAAGCCGACGACGGCCTCCACAAGCTCCCGCTGCCCGTTTCCATCCACCCCCGCGACGCCGAAGATTTCGCCGGCATGGACCTGGAAGCTCACTTTGCGAATCGCGGGAAGTTTTCGGTCATCCACGACTTCCAGGTTATCGACGCCGAGGACCACCTCCCCTTGGCGCGCCTCCTTTTTGTTCAGCCTGAACATGACGTCGCGACCCACCATCATCCGGACGAGATCCTCGGCGTTCGTTTCGGCCGTCTCCACCGTGCCCACAACCTTTCCGAGACGCATCACCACAACGCGCCGGCTGATCTCCATGACCTCGTCCAGCTTATGGGAGATGAAGATGACTGAATGGCCCTCCCCGGTCAGGGCCCGCAGCGTCGAGAACAATTCCCGAACTTCCTGCGGCGTGAGGACCGCTGTGGGCTCATCGAGAATCAGGATCTCCGTTCCCCGGTAAAGCGCCTTGATGATTTCAACCCGCTGCTGTTCACCGACGGAAAGCTGCCAGACCTTTGCCCGGGGATCGACCTCGAGGCGGTACTGGGTGGAGATTTCGAGGATTCGTTTTTCGGCCGCCTTGAGGTTGGTGAAAGGCTCCCGATCCGACGGAAGGCCGAGCGCGATGTTTTCGACAACGGTCAGCGTGGGGACCAGCATAAAATGCTGGTGAACCATCCCAATCCCGGCCCGGATGGCGTCTTTTGGGGATTCCAGGACGAGGTCTTGCCCCCGAAGCTCGATCTGTCCCCCATCGGGGGGCTCCAGACCGTAAAGCAACTTCATCAGGGTGCTTTTTCCCGCGCCGTTTTCTCCAAGCAGGGCCAGGATTTCTCCGCTTCTCAAATCGAGCGAAACGCGGTCGTTGGCGACGACGCCGGGATAGCGCTTCGTCATGTCGCGCATTTGCAAAAACGGCTTCATTCCCAACCTTTCAGACTGAAACGGACTGCCATCCTATCGCACGAGCGGTGAGTCCGGCGGCATCCATCAAACCGAACCCGATCCGAGAAAACCACCTGCGTTGCGTCAATTCCCGAGTCTTCCGCAATCGCGGCATCTCGTTCCAGCCCGGCTCTGATCGGACGTAGAGCGGGGAGGAACTCTCCCCGCTCTACAAATGTTTTGACGGCTCGATGAATATTCGCCTGGACATGACGAGAGGCCGGAGCGGCGTCGGGTGAGCTAACCCAGGGTCTTCAGCTGCTTCGGAC
>JASLXW010000527.1 GCA_030740135.1 Nitrospinota bacterium | reverse complement strand
GCGGGGATCACCGTCTCCGCTGAGCAGGAAACGCGCATGCGGGCGGCGGCGGAGGCGGATTTCTCCCTGGCGACGGAATTGGCCGACTACCTCGCGATGCGGGGGGTCCCCTTCCGGCAGGGCCATGAGGTGACGGGCCGGGTGGTCCGGTATTGCGAAGACCATGGAAAGACCCTCGCCGATCTGGATGTCGCCGAGCTTCAACGGTTCTCGCCGGTTTTTGATGGGGACGCCTTGGCCGGGCTGTCGGCGGACCGGGCCGTCCGCGCGAGAGACTTGCCGGGAGGAACCTCGCCGCCTAATGTGAAGAGGGCGATTCGAAGGGAGAAGAAAAGGTGCGCCGATTCCTTATCGCGGTTCTCATCCTCGGGCTGAGCCTTTCGGGCGGACTGGCGGGGTGCGGGAAGAAGGGAAGCCCCGAAACCCCCAAGAAACCGATCTTTCCGGCCATCCGTTGAGCCCCGGGCGCTCCCCGGAGCGCCGTTCCCCCGTTCGAGATGCATCCTGGCTTCATTGGAGGATTCCGTTTTCTGGGATTCTCCTTTGTCATACTACATACGGCTAAGGAAGGAAGGATGAAATCAACCGGGTTGAAAATGAGCAACCTCACCGCGCTGGTTCTCGCGGCCCTTCTCTCCGCGGGATGCATTCCGTTGGCGATAGAGGCGGGGAAAAAGGCCTGGGAGGACCGATCGACCGAAGACCAGGTGACGGATGGCAAGATCTATGGGGGGATCCTGAGCCGTTTGTCGGACAAAGACAAGAACCTTCTTCTGGATGTGTCGGCCGACGTTTGGGAGGGCCGTGTGTTGCTCACGGGGACGCTCGACAGCCGCAAGGCCCACAGGGAGGTAGTGAGCCTGGTCCGCCGGGACAAGCGGATTCGCAAGCTCTACGATGAGGTCCGGATTGTTACAAAGGCGGAGAAAGAGCGAAGGAGAAAGCTAACGAGAGGGCCGGAAGGACAAAAAGGACAAAGAGGAAGGCGGCGCGGTTGACGACTTCTGGATCGAAACCAAGATCAGCGCCCGGCTTTTGACGACAAAAGGGGTGACCTCGGTCAATTTCCGGTGGAGATCGGTCGGGTACAGGGTTTTCACCATCGGCCGCGCCCGAAGCGTCTGGGAGCGGGACACCGTCCTGCGCGTCATCCGTGAAACCAAAGGGGTGAAGAGCGTCAAGCATTTTATCCAGGTGAAGCCCTTGAAGAAGTAGGATATCAGCGCCCCGCGAAATCGGCGGGTGACGCGGTCTTCCGCATTGAATCCATACAGTTCGTTGACGGCAAATCGGCTCCTGTGTTAGCTTGGCGGGGTTTTCTCGCATCCTTATTTCGGACGGTGTTTCGATGGGTATTTTCGGCTACAAGGCGGGTGAATTGGCCTGTGAGGGGGTTTCCCTCCGGGAGGTGGCCGAGGGGGTGGGCACGCCCTGCTACGTCTACAGCGCCGATCACATCACCCGCAGGTTCCGGGAATTCGATGAGGCGTTCTCGGGGTTTCCCCATCTCGTTTGCTTCGCCATGAAGGCCAACAGCAACCTGGCCGTCCTGCGGCTCCTGAGCAACCTGGGAAGCGGGGTCGATGTCGTTTCAGCCGGAGAGCTCTACCGCGCCGTCGAGGCCGGGGTTCCGGCCGACCGGATCGTCTTCGCGGGCGTCGGGAAGACGGTGGACGAGATCATCATGGCCATGAAACGGGGCATCCTGATGTTCAACGTCGAGTCCGCCGGGGAGTTGGACGAGATCAACCGGGTCGCCGAGAGTTTCGGGCGAAAGGCCCCGGTCGCCCTTCGGGTGAATCCGGACGTGGACCCGCAGACCCACCCCTACATCTCGACGGGGATGAAGAAGAGCAAATTCGGCATCGACATCTCCGGGGCCGTGGACGAATACCGGCGGGCCGCGGCCATGCCCTGGATTGAAGTCGTGGGGATCCATTCGCACATCGGCTCCCAGATCACGGCGACCGGACCCTTTGAAGACGCCGCGGGCAAGGTGGCCGACCTGGTGGGCCGCCTGCGGGGCGAAGGCATTGACGTCCGGTACATCAATCTGGGCGGGGGGCTGGGCATCTCGTACGAGAACGAGACGCCCCCCACTCCGCACGATCTGGCCCAATCCATTCTGCCGGCAATCAAAGAAAGCGGCTGCACGCTCCTGTTCGAGCCGGGGCGGAACCTGGTGGGCAACGCGGGCGCGCTCATCAGCAGCGTGATTTACGCCAAGACGACGCCGGCCAAGACGTTCTATGTCGCCGACGCCGCGATGAACGACCTCATTCGCCCCAGCCTCTACGGGAGCCATCATGAGATTCGGCCCCTGTCCGAAGTGGTCGCGTCGCGGGCGCGGTCCGTGGCGGACGTGGTGGGGCCGATCTGCGAGAGCGGCGACTTTCTGGCCGAGGCGCGGGATCTTCCCGCTTTCGAGCCGGGCGATCGGTTCGCCGTGATGAGCGCCGGGGCTTACGGCTTCGTGATGGCGTCCAACTACAACGCCCGGCCGAAGGTCCCCGAGGTGTTGGTCCACGGGAGCGAGTTCACCGTCATCCGTAGGCGGGAGACCTTCCAGGACTTGATCCGCGGAGAGACGATTCCGGATTTCCTCGACGCGCCGAGA
>JASLXW010000526.1 GCA_030740135.1 Nitrospinota bacterium | reverse complement strand
TACTTGAACCGCGGGAGGACCTTCTCCGCGAAAAGGCGCATCTGGCCGAACTGGTCCTGGGTGGCGAACCGAACGCAGAAGTGCCGGCATCCCGCCTCGGCCAGCCCTTCGATGTTGCGGATGGCATCATCCGGCGTCCCGAAAGGGTCCCGGTTCCACATGGACTGGGAAAGGTCCGTGAACTCCGTGACGTAATACTTGTTGAGGAATTCCAGCGCCTCCCTCCTCGCCTGTGGGCCGTTTTCCCTGAGTCCGCAGGTCAGGTGGTATCCCCCGGTGATGTCGTCCGGGTTCCGGCCCGCATCCTTGGCGTAGCCCCGCACCATGTCGAAGAGATCTTTGAATTCCTCCGGGGTGGCGGTGCAGGTCTGCCAGCCGTCCGCCAACTCCCCCACCCGCCGCATCATCCGCTCCTTGACGTGCGGCTTGACGGGAAAGATCTGGGGGTTGTTGGAGATCCAGATGGGGATCGGCTTCTGGACGGGCCGCACGTCCACCCGGATGCCGTCCATTGTGTGGAAGGGCAGATCGCTCTTGTGGGTGACTTCCGGCTCGAGCCAGAGCCGCCGGATGAGCTTGATCTGCTCCTCCATGTAGATGCCGCGCTTGTTGTACGGGATCCCCAGGTATCTGTACTGCGTATCGGGCCGGATGCCTCCGGCCTCGGGGCTTCCGCCGCCCACGCAGACGGTGAGGATCATCCGTCCGCCCGAGAGTTGGTCCAGGCTCGCCCAGGTGAGGGCCATCCAGACGACGTTCCGAACGGTCAGGATGAAGGACGCCGTGCTCAGCGTGACGCGCTTCGTCCGCGCGATGCACGCGGCCAGGGTCGTGGTGGATTCGACCCGGGCCTTCTCGAAGAAGTTGTCGGCGGACCATACGGAATCGAATCCCAGGTTCTCCGCCTCTTCGGCCAATTCGTACATCCGGCTCGGCGGATAGGATTCCGGAAAAATGATGGGCGCCCGCGTGTTGACGTTGACCCCGAACTGGAGCTTATCCGACATGCATCGATCTCCTAGGGATGGGAAAGAAAAAAAGATTCCGTTCCACGATCCGTTGCAAACCCCGATGATTCTTCCGGGGGGGAGTCCTCCTCACATCGATTGGAAGGGACGGGCGCTCAGTCCGCCCTGGGATTCGTTTCCTTCAGGGCCTTCAGGATTTTCTCCGCCGTAACCGGCAGCGTCCTGAAATGGCAGCCCGTCGCGTGGGCGATGGCGTTGGCCACGGCCGCGGCCGTGGGAACCAAACCCGGCTCGCCGATGCCCGAGGCCCCGAACGGTCCGTCCGGGTCGGGGTTTTCGACCAGGATGGCTTCCACGCGCGGCAAGTCCAGGAAGCTGGGGATCTTGTAGTCGGCGAAGCTGGGGTTGATGGTCTTGCCTCCGTCCAGGATCAATTCTTCCATCAGCCCGAAGCCCACGCCCTGCGCGACGCTCCCCTCGATCTGTCCTTCGGCGGCCATGGGGTTGATGGCCCGGCCGACGCCGTGGGCGGCCTTGAAGTCCAGGACGCGGACCTGGCCCGTCTCCGGGCTTACCTCGACCTCGACCACGTGGGCCGCCGAAGAATAGTTCGGGCTCTGGGTCTCCCAGTCCATGAATTCAGGCGCGGCTTCGTCGACGAATTTCCCCTCCGCCTGGATCGGCCTTCCCCTTTTCTTGAAACACAGATCGACGGCGGCGGCGAACGACATCCCCCGCTCGGGGGCGCCCGGCACGCCGACCCAGCCGTCGTGGGATTCCAAATCTTCGGGCGAGACCTCGAGCACCGCCGCCACGGTTTCCAGGATCTGCCCTTTGGCCTCCCGGGCCGCCGCCTGGGCGGCCTGGCCCACCACCCACGTCGTCCGGCTCCCCCACGAGCCGAGGTCATAGGGGGTCAGGTCGGTGTCGTCGGTGATGATCACCACGTCGTCCAGGGAGACGCCCATCTCCTCCGCGCAGATCTGCGCCACGATGGTCTGCGCGCCCTGGCCCACGTCGCAGGCCGGGGTGACGAGGGTCACCATCCCGTCCTCGGACACTTTCACCACCGAAGACGCCGCGTTGTAGCCATAGAACCGGTTGCCGCCGGCCGTGTGGATCATCGTGGCGACCCCGATCCCCCGCCACGGCCCGCCGGGCTCGCGCTTGCCGTACGTCTTCCGCTTCTCGGCCCAGCCGGCCGCCGCGGTCGCCCGCTCCAGGCATTCGGTCATGTCCATGACCTTCATCTCGGCCCCGACGGCCTGGGTCTTTCCGGGGTGGTTCGCGTTTTTCAGGCGCAACGCGAGGGGATCCATTCCCAGGCGCTCGGCGATGAGGTCGAGCTGGTGCTCGTGGGCGAAGGTGATTTGGGGGTTTCCGAATCCCCGAAACCCCGTTCCGTATTGCCGATTCGTGTAGACGGCGCAGGCGTCGTACTGTAGGTGCTCCACATCGTAGATCAGGCAGAGCATCGAGCCCGAGAAGCTCAGGATGGCGGGGGCCTTGTCGTTGTACGCGCCGTTGTCGGCGATGACCCGGGCGGCCCGGGCGTGGACCCGGCCGTCTTTCTTGACGCCCGTCTTGAGGTCGATGATGTAGCGATAGCGGGTTTTGCTGGTCTCGAATTCCTCCTGCCGGGTGTTGAC
>JASLXW010000525.1 GCA_030740135.1 Nitrospinota bacterium | reverse complement strand
GGGAAAGGACGCGTGGGATTGCAGGATGACGCTCTCGGCCAGGCTGAGGCTGGGAAACAGACCCTGACGAACGGCCTCTTCCGGGATGTACGCGATCCCCGCCCGGGCGCCTCGGCCGATGGGCAGATTCGTGACGTCCTGCCCGTCCACGCGGACCCGGCCCTCGGTCATCGCCCTCGCGCCCACGACCGCCTCGGCCAGCTCGAGCTGGCCGTTGCCGGCCACCCCGGCCACGCCCACGATCTCCCCGGCGTGGACGTTGAGAGAGACGCCCTTCAGAGCGGGAATTCCATTGTCTCCCAGGGCGGAGACCTCCTCCAGCTCCAACAGGGGAGGTCCGGCCGCGGACTCCGGTTTCTCGAAGTCGAACTTGAATTCCCGCCCCAACATCATCCGCACCAACTCCTCCTTGGAGGTCTGGCGGGTCGAAACCGTGCCGATCACGCGGCCCGCCCGGAGGACGGTGACGCGGTCGGAAGAGGCCATCACCTCCTCCAGTTTGTGGGTGATGAAGATGATGGTGAGGCCCTTGGCCGTCATGGCCCGCAGGATCTCGAACAGCTCCTGGGTCTCCTGTGGGGTGAGGACCGATGTGGGCTCATCGAGGATCAGGATGTCGGCCTTGCGGTGCAGGGCCTTGAGGATCTCCACCCGCTGTTGTTCGCCGATGGAGAGTTGCCAGACGTAGGCGTCGGGATCGGTCCAGAGGTGGAAGCGCTCCGCCAGGCTGCGAATCTCATCCGCCACGGCGTCCAGCCCCAGGAGCCCAAAATGCCTCGAAGGGAGGCCCAGGGCGATGTTCTCGACCACCTTCAAAATCGGAACCAGGACGAAATGCTGGTGGACGAACCCGATACCAGCCGCCAGGGCGTCCCGGGGAGATCGGATGTCTATCTCTCGGCCTTTGAGGAAGACGCGGCCCGCTTCCCGCCGAAGAAGCCCGTAGAGGACGTTCATCAAGGTGGTTTTGCCCGCGCCGTTTTCCCCCAACAGGGCGTGGATCTCTCCCTGTTCGACCTCGAAGTCGATGCCGTCGTTGGCCACGACGTCGACAAACCGCTTGGTGATCCCTTCGAGTCTCAGGAGAGGCCCTGAATTCATGACTCGCTCCGTAGGGGCCGCCGGAGGACGGCGGGCGTCCATATCGAGAATCCGGCCGCGGTCCGGGGCGGGTCTTGGGCGCGCCGGGACAGCCTAGTCATTTATCGCCTCTATGATTTCATCGCAGCTCATGATGAGAGCGTACCCCCGGCGAAGGGTCTGAAGCTCCGCCTCGTGGAGTTGCGGGTCGTCCGTGGCGTTGATGTCGGACCCGAAGACGACCCGGTAGCCCCGGAAGAACGCATCCCGCGCCGAGGCGCCGCAACAGTAGTTGGTCATGGTCCCGCAGATGATGACGGTGTCGCGCCCCATGCCCTTCAGGGTGTGGTCCAGGTTAGTGTTGTAAAAGGCGTTATACGTCTGCTTGGTAATGATGACATCCTCGGACCGGGGGGCGAGGTCTTCGAAGATGTCCACCTCCTGGAATAGCTCGCTCATCCCCTCTCGGGCCATGCCCATGGGCACCTCGGGAAGCAGTCCCGCGTCGTACCCCTTTGGGTGATAGATGCAGCAGGTGTAAATAATGGGGATGTCATGCCCGCGGCAGGTTTCAATCAGGAGCTTGATCTTTGGAACCTGCCGATACGCGTCGGGAATCCAGTGGACGGAGTACTCTGGCTTGACGAACTCATCCTCCATGTCGATGATGAGCAGGGCCATGCGCGCGGGATCGATTTTCCAGACGGCCCTTCCCTCTGTATATTGCCTCCGGGCTCCTTCGAGAACTTCCTCTTCCGTATAGCGTTTCGCTGACGATGTCATGCGCAGTCGCTCCCCTCCGCCAGTTTCCTCCCCAATGAAATTATCCCCGCACCGTTGAGGCGGCCGGGTTGTATCACGCCATGAGGCCAAGTGCGTCGGTCGCTTTGACTAGGTCGCGCGGGACAATCACCGCAAAACCTCGGGAAAAGGCGTCGTGCACGGTGGATCGAACATAAATGTTCGTCACGCACCCCGCCATCGGGTTTCGTGAAGGTCTCTCCGTCGGGACTCAAGCCATCCAGCGTCATGCCGGCTCCGAACCGGCGTCCGCACGAATGGTTCCCATCACCTCTTCTCATGCCCACCTTTCCTCGGAAGTAAATATCCACGCCGAGGTCGGAGTAGTTGAACCTCCCAATGGCCTTGCCGAGCTTCTTGGCTTGTTTGTCCACGGAAGGGTTTCGGGTGTGGTAACTCGGGATGGCATCCACCTTTCCCGCAAACAGGCTGGGCTCTTGGGATGACGTCTCCATGTCTACCCAGATTACTTTGGAGGGGTCCATCCCCGTGAACGGGCGAGGGCGGGAAAGACAATCTTGGAGGAGTTCATCGCCGCGGAGCCGATCTTCCTGCTCTCCAAGTCCTTCGAGGTCTTAATCCCGGACGATTTCAGGAAGACGATGTTGAACAGGTTGTTGTGGTGAATCATCGCGATCTCTTTGACCTTGAGATCCCGGTTGTTCGATCGGCCGTGGATGAGGGTCCCCTTGTCGGCATGGCCGTAATCAGCCCCTTTCGCCCCGATTGTCTTGAC
>JASLXW010000524.1 GCA_030740135.1 Nitrospinota bacterium | reverse complement strand
CGACATTCGATCAGGTCTACGGCTCCCTGGGCGTCATTCCCGTTTTCCTCGTCTGGCTGTATCTAACCTGGGGATTCATCCTCTTCGGCGCCGAGTTGGCCTGTCGGGCCGATCTGCCCGCACCGAATCGGGAGACGATCCCGCCGGACATCGAAAATCATCGGTGGCGCTACGCTCTGCGCGCCATGCTTCACATCGCCCGCGGATTCGATCGGGGGGAACCGCCGCTCAGGCTTCAGGACTTGGCGGACCACCTGAAGCTGACCCGGAATGACTTGTTCCCCATCCTCGAGCGATTGGCGGCGGCGGAGCTGTTGGTTCTTTCCGGCGAGAGAGATCAAGCCTATCTACTCGCCAAGGCCCCGGACATCATCCAGGCGGAGGATGTTATCGCGGCGACCGGCGACTTCACCCTCGTCGTCCCGGACCCGGTAGAGGACCCCATGAACAGCGGTTTGATGAGGTTGATCCAAAATGCGAATCGGGCCAACCAGGGCGTCTGGACCGGCGTGAGCCTGGACACCCTGTTGAGAGAATCCGGGGACCCGGCCCTTTCGGCACCCCGGAAAAAGCCGGACACCCCTGAAACCGGCGGCAATTCGGCGGCGGAGTAAGCGCCGGGCGAATCCGGTTCCGCAGCATCCGCCGCCCTTCACGCCTCATTCGTTTATTCCAGCGCCCGGTCAGATCATCACTCGATTCTGAACGCGTTCTCCGCCATACTTCCATTTGTCTTCGTCATTGAATCGAACCGCAGCCTCAGCAGATATTGCAGGAATCCGCCGATGGGCGAGGAGGACGCGCAAAATGGGCAATCGGGTTCGGATCATCCAGTACGGGCAACAAGGCTTTCCGGGACCCGCGTTCTTTTACATGGGCCGCTTCGGGGAATTCCTGCACGTCCCCCTTTATTTCTGGGTGATTCAAAGCGAAGCGGGCGCCGTCCTGGTCGACGTGGGCGTTAGCGCAAAGCAGGCCGTAGAGCTGAACACGGAAATCGTCGAACGGTTCGGCGAGGAGGCGGCCTGGAAGATCCCTCCGGAAAAAAGCCCCGAGGCGCAGCTGGCCGGCCTGGGGATCGAGCTTGAAGGGGTCCGACACGTCATCCTCACACACCTTCACGGTGACCACTCCCTCAACATCACGAATTTTCCCAACGCCGAGATCCTCATGGCCCGGACCTCCTGGGAGGCCATCAGCGCCCCGGCCCACCCCGGCCTGGTCCCGCCCAGCCAGTTTCCCTATCCGGTCATCGACTTCCTCCGGGGCGAGCTGGGGAAGCGTTTCCGTCTCATCGAAGAAGGCGCGGAGGTCTTTCCCGGGGTCCGATGCTTCCGAATGGGCGGCCATAGCCCCGACCTGACGGTGGTGACCGTCGAGACCGCCGCCGGAGAGGTCATCCTCGCAAGCGACGCGGCCATGTTCTACGAAAGCCTCGAGCTCGGCTGGCCCAGCAACGGCTACAACCAGCTGGAAGCCCTTCGGGCGCTAGACTGGATCAAGGAGCGGGATGGAATCGTCCTGCCCGGCCACGACTGGAAGGTCCTGGAGCGTCATCCGGAAGGCGTCATCGGTTAAGCACGATTTCTCAACTGTCTAATGCCTTATGACGCGAACGCGGATCAACCGACCTATCCCGCTCGACCCTGGGGAGGCCTCTATCAAACCATCACGTCACCGCCGCACGGGGCGAGGGTCTGGCCGGTGAAGTAGTCCGCATCGTCCGATGCGAGAAAAAGGACCGTCGCCGTCACGTCCTTGATCTCTCCCAAGCGCTTCAGCGGGTAGCGCTGCCTGAGCCCCTCCAGGACGTCGGGATCAAACTTCTCGATCATCTCCGTCTTCGTCATCGCGGGACAAACGGCGTTCACCCGCACGCCCTGCTCACCCAATTCCCTCGCCAGCGATCTTGTAAACCCGATCATTCCCGCCTTGGCCGTCGAGAGGTGCGTCCAGTTGGCCTCCGGCTGGATCCCGAATGACCCCACCATGGTGATGATGTTCCCCTTCCCTTGCTTTACCATCGCTGGGACCACGAAATGGCTCGCCAGGAACATTCCACGAAGGTGGACCGCCAGGAGCCCGTCCCAGTCATCGATGGTCATCTCGGTGAAGGCCCGGGGGGCGGCGACCCCCGCGTTGTTGACCAGGATGTCGATCCGCCCGAACCGGCTAAGCGCGGCGTCGACCAGACCCTCCACTTCGGCGGAATCGGTTACGTCGGCCTTCCGCGCGAGGGCCTCGCCCCCCTTCTGTTCGATCTCGCCGACGACCTCCCGGGCGGCGTCTTCCGCCTGAAGGTAGTTGAAGGCGATCTTTGCCCCTTCCCCGGCGAAGGCCAGGGCGATCCCCCGCCCGAGCCCCCGGCTGCCGCCCGTAACCAACGCTACACGCCCTTCCAATCTCTTCATGGTGACCCCGCTTTATCCATGTCCAGGTCCCTGATTCCGCCGGGCCGGAATGAACCGGCCCCGCCACTCGTCCTCCCCAACCCAGCGCCCGTCGCGGGCGACCAGGCGTCCCCGGCAAAAGGTCTCCCGGACCCTCCCCTTGACGCGCATCCCTTCAAAGGGGGTGAAATCCGAATTCGTCGTGAGCCGGGAGATGTCGATCGAGTCC
>JASLXW010000523.1 GCA_030740135.1 Nitrospinota bacterium | reverse complement strand
TTCACGACCGAACGGTGCGGGGCGGTCGGTTGAAGATGCTCACGGTAGTCGATGAGTACACTCGGGAATGTCATCTGATTCATGTGGCTCGGCGTATTCGAGCCACAGACGTGATCAATCAACTTTATCGGCTGATACAAAGACATGGAGCCCCGGCATATATCCGAAGCGACAATGGATCGGAATTCATAGAAGCAGCACTGCAGGGCTGGCTTGCTGACGCCGAGATCCATACCCTCTACATTGATCCGGGCAGTCCATGGCAGAATGGGTATATCGAGAGTTTCCATGCCCGTTTCCGGGAAGAGGGACTGGAACGGGAGCAGCTCTGGACGTTAACCGAAGCCAGAGTGGTGCTTGAAGATTGGCGGCGGGAATACAATGAAGAGCGACCCCATAAAAGCCTCGGGTTAGAAACGCCCAAAAGCTTCGCCAGGACGCACCCAGACGGACGCTCCGGTCGGGCTACGCCCTCCCTCCGGCCCGACCTTGACAATACATCTATACTGGAGAGATATTCAACCTGTAACCTGGTGCCTGGACTAACATAACTACTGGACCAGTTCGGTGAGCCCGGCCAGAAGTCTGGATCAAGCGCGGTTTGGTGACGTGTTACCTATGGATTTATTCTCCTCGAATGACAATATTCTTCATAATCACTCGCGACAGTTCCGCTCCTGTAAAACCCGATCCGATGAAGAGCACCCCCTGGAAGGGTTTCTCCTCCAACTCCATTTCCGGGGCGAAATCGACTACCGACATCTTCTCGCCGTTTTCGTACATCGCCATCTGCGAAGGCGACCACTTGATCTCGATATTGTACTCCTCCCCCTTTTTCCAGATCGACTTTTTGATCGAGCGAAGCCCGCCGTGCGTGATGTTGTACACCCCGTATCTCGCAAAGTGGGCCTTTCTCTCACTGCCGCCCCTGTCTTTGGCGTGAATGTAGAAGGTCATCGCCATCGACTCTCCTCCAAATTCCCGCACATGGAGATTGATGTCGAACCCGGTATTCCCGCCTTCCTGCAGCCGGATCGAAAAAAGCGGCATGTCGTACGACGGTTTCATTTTGTCCTGGAACTGCGATGTCTCCATCTTAAAACCGGGGCTGATCGTAAAGGAGATCGAGCCTCTCCTGCGAATCAGATCCGCCGGGTAGGCCAGCGCCCCTTTCTTCTCCATGAAGGGCGTATTCGCCGCGAAGGAGATCCCCTTCTCCGTCGCCTCGACTCCTTCACAGATCACCGGCTCGATGACATTTTCGTCGGCGTCGACCATTTTGATTTCGCCGATTCCGGAGAGCTTCGCCACGATCGGGAGTTTCAGCCTGCCGATCTCCTTCAGAGAAGGGGCGCCGGGGGGACTGGCGTGGTCGAGAACCCGCAGCATCACATCTTTCCAAGATTTGCTCTTCCACCAGGGGGTCCCGTCTTCGATAATACCCATCGGAGTCCCGGTCATCGCGAAGACGGTCCCTTTCCCGACCTTCCGTGCCGTAAGAATCGGCGCTCCGCCCGCTTCCAGGATCACCTCGGCACCGGGTTTGATCCTTACGTCGTGATAGAAATTGACTCGCGGCTGGTCTTCCATCGACAGGTCTTTCAGAAAGGAGCTCTTCCGCGGCGTGATGATCTGCTTGTCTCCGTCGACGCGAGTCAGGTCGAATCGGTGAACCTGCACCGGAAGAATCTCCGCGAGAAACGTGCTGTCGTATCCTCCGTGCCCGTACGCCCGGGCCCCGCCTCCGACAAACAGCGTCCCGCCGCGCATGACATACTCCCACAGGTCCTTCCGGCGCTTGGCCTGGAGAGAATCCGCCCCGGCGTTTAGCAGGCCGATCATGTCGTACTGCCACAATTCCTCGACACTGGTCGCGTAGTCGGGCGGGATATTCGCATGGTCCGTCGTCAGGGATTCCCACGAACGGGTAGCCTGCATGTCCCTTTCCTTAAGGGCACCGTCCAGGCCGAAGAAATCGTACCACAACCCGCACAGCAGGTGGACCTTCCTGGAAACCCCTTCGCGGGCAGGCCTCCCGGAAACATCCAGCGACGCTTTAGAGAACAAATCCCGGTCTTTCTGCCTTTCTATTCCCTGCATGGTAATGCTGTCCACGATCAGGTCCGGCCCCCCGCCGTGGAAGTTCAGGATGAAGTAATTCGTCTCGTCCTCCTTGAGCGTGTAACCGTACTCGAACGTCTGATACGTGTTCGCCAACTCGAAATCGCTGGTCTTGATCGCCTCTTTCCCGAACCGCCCTTCGACCTCGCAGACCGTTCCGTCACCAGTGTTGTCGTTCACCTTCATCCTCCAGGATACGCGCACCTTTCCAGGAGCCATGGTCGGCATGGAGTGGTGCGGTCCGAAGATTACCCGGGTCGGTTTGGCCGCCTGGTCGGAAAAACACCTCAGCGCATATCCGAACATCGCCTCCGGATCGTCGATCAGCCGGCCTGTCGATTTCCCCCTGGAATAGAATTCCCCGCCCTCCACACCGGTCAGAAAGAGCGTAATGGGGAGGAACACCTTTCCGTCTTTCGTGTCCGGAATCACGTCCTTTCCCTTGAAGTCAGGCTCCCAGATTTTCTCGGAGACGATGCCGTCGCAGGTTCCGGGATACT
>JASLXW010000522.1 GCA_030740135.1 Nitrospinota bacterium | reverse complement strand
AGGCCAAGGGGGGACGCTTTGAAAACTGACCCATTGGCCAAATGCCGGAGCCTTCCGGAGGAAGGCGGGCATTCGGTCAAAGCGAGAGACCACGGCAGGTTATCAACAGACCGTTTGGCCAATCCAACGCCCAACCCAGAAAAGCCCCAAGCGAAAGGCTTGGCCGCAAAAAGTCTTGCGAGGGGGTTCCCAACCCCTGGGAGGGGTGCGGGGGGGCGCCTTTCAAAAAGCGCCCCCCGCGATCTTGACTTACATGGAGCGCCCGCATGAAACGGATCGTCTCGTTGATTGCCAGCGGCACCGAGATCGTCTGCGCGCTCGGGTTCGAGGGCCAGATGGTGGGCCGCTCCCACGAGTGCGATTTCCCCGCGTCCGTCGCCTCCCTGCTCGCCCTCACTGGGCCGAAGTTCAACACCGAGGGCTCCTCCTACGAGATCGACGAGCGGGTCAAGACAATTTTGAAGGAGGCCCTCTCGGTCTACCGCGTGCACGCCGAGGAGCTGGAGGCCGTGCGGCCGGACGTCATCATCACCCAGACCCAGTGCGAGGTGTGCGCCGTCAGCTTGAAGGACGTGGAGGAGGCCGTATGCGGCTTCACGGGCGGCCAGCCCCCCGGATTGTCTCGCTCGAGCCCAACGGCCTGGGGGACATATGGGAGGACATCCGGAAGGTGGCCTGCGCGCTCGACGCCGAGGACCGGGGCGAAGCCCTCATCGGGAGATTGCGGGCGCGAATGAAGGAGATCGCCGCCCGGTCCGAGATGATCGCCGACCGCCCCACCGTCGGTTGCGTCGAGTGGATCAACCCCCTCATGGCGGCGGGGAACTGGGCGCCCACGATGGTGGAGATGGCGGGCGGGGCCAACCTCTTCGGGAAAGAGAACGAGCATTCCTCCTGGATGGAGTGGGAAGCGTTGCGCGACGCCGATCCGGACGTCATCGTCCTTCTCCCCTGCGGATACGACATCGAGAAGACCCGGGAAGAGATGCCCGCCCTGACGGGAAAGGCCGGGTGGGACGACCTCAAGGCCGTCCGGAACGGGCGGGTCTACCTGACCGACGGCAACCAGTACTTCAACCGCCCCGGCCCGCGGCTCGCCGAGTCCCTGGAGATCTTCGCCGAGATCTTCCACCCGGAGGTCTTTGATTTCGGCCATGAGGGGACGGGGTGGGTTGGGGCTTGACCTTTGAAACCTCAAGGCTCCCGTCTTGTCAATCAACCAAATCGTCCGTGTGGCGCGGATCGGTTGACCCGGCGGGTCGGTTGACCCTTAGACCGCGTTTGAGTGTTGATTTATCGAATCCGCGTAGAGGAGATCCACGCCATCTCACCCAACGAAACCTTTGAATTCCACACGCAGGAGCAGGAAGTCCACTTCGGTCCCGGGAGCCTGAGCCGGACGGGTGAGATCGTGGACCGCCTCGGCGGAAAGCGCGTGTTCCTCATCTGCACGGAGCGGGCGAAGGACTCCCTGGAGGGGAAACGGCTCCGGGACGTCCTGGGCGGGCGGCTCGCCGGGTCCTTCACCGGGATCCGGACGCACGTCGTCGTCGAGACGGTGGACGCCGCCTTCCGGGCCGCCGGGGAGGCGAACGCCGACTTCATCGTCAGCTTCGGCGGCGGTAGCGCCCTGGGGACGGGGAAGGCCCTGGGCCTGTGGCGGATCCGCGAGGCCGAGGCCAAGGGCGAGACGCTCGGCCGCTTCCCCCACCTTTGCGTCCCGACGACCTATTCCGGGACCGAGATGACGATCATCGCCGGCCAGCGCGACGAGGAGCGGGGACAGAAGCGCCCCGGCCGCGACCCGCGCATCCTCCCGCTCTGCGTTGTCTACGACCCCGAGGTCACGCTCGGCCTGCCGCCGAAGGTGACGGCCGAATCCGCCATGAACGCCCTCGCCCACTGCGCCGAGGGTCTCTATTCGCCCGTCGCCGACCCGGTGGGCCTGGCCGCCGCCAAGGACGCCGCGGGGCTGATTGGCCGGAGCCTGCTCCGGTGCGTCAGGGACGGGAACGATCTGGAGGCCCGGACGTGGATGCTCAAGGCGGGGTTCCTGGCGGGCTTCACCGTCCACCACACCGGCATCGGCCTCCATCACGGGATCTGTCACGTCCTGGGAGGGCGGTACGGTCTGGGGCACGGCGTCTCCAACACGATCATCCTGCCGAACGCCCTTCGGTACAACCTGGACGCCACCGCCCCGCAACAGGCCGAGCTCGCCCGGGCGATGGGAGCGGCGAAGGACGCGGACGAGGATCTGGAGGCGGGGCAAAAGGGGATCGACTTCATCCTGAAACTGCGCGAAGACTGCGGCCTGACGGGCCGTCTGGGCGAGGTCGGCGTGCCGGAGTCGGACATCCCCTCCCTGGCGGCGGAGGCCATGCACAGCCGGGCGGTCAAAAACAACCCGAAACCCATCACGGACCCGGCCCAGGTGGAGGAGGTGCTGCGGGCGGCGTTTTGAATGTAAGGAGGCGCCGGCGGACCAGCCGCCAGTGGCACACTGTCAGTTTAGGACCTTAGGCGGCGGACCGGCCGCCGGTGGAACTCCTCGGCCTTAAATCAAGGCGATTGCAAAAGATTTGACACCGGATTAGGCTGGTGTCATGGACCTGAAGGGCTTTGAAGGCCTTGTAAAA
>JASLXW010000521.1 GCA_030740135.1 Nitrospinota bacterium | reverse complement strand
GGGCGCGGACCTTCAGGGGAGGGAACTGGACCTGAGCGACACGCCCGACGCCCTGCCCGCCCTCGCCGTCGTGGGATGCTTCGCCTGGGGGGAGACCGTCCTGAAGAACGTCGCGCACGCCCGCATCAAGGAGACCGACCGCATTTCGGTCATGGCCGAGAACCTCCGGCGCATGGGGGCGGACATCGAGGAGCTGCCCGACGGGCTGGTGATCCGGCGGAGCGTTCTCCACGGCACGGCCGTGGACGGCGCCGGGGACCACCGCGTCGTCATGGCCCTGGCCGTCGCGGGCCTGCGTGCGCAGGGCCTGACGCAGGTCACCAACGCCAAAGCCGTCAAAGTCACATTCCCCACCTTCCCCGACCTGATGAACGAGCTGGGCGCGAACATGCGGCTGGTCCGGGGGTAGGCGGGCTGCCCATGTGATCGTTTATGTGATCGAACAGATACGGAAAGAACCGGAAAAAAGCAAAGAGCGGGCTGGTGAACGGGGCTCTGTTGTCCGGTTTTGTTCTAGAGGCGGCGCCATCTGGTATGATCCCCCCCCGGAGCGGGTTGTGCAAGCCGCGGCTTCGCGGCCGAAAATCGAATTCGCGATCCCGGAATGACCGGGATGGGGGAGAGGGTCATTGGTGGAGCGGCCGGGCTCGCCGGAGCGGCCGGGGGTCATCGACATCCACACGCACATGGCGTGGATGGAGGGTTGCCGCCCCGGCTTCCTCGCGTTCATGAGCGCGACGCTCGGCGAGCCCTTCGAGGGCTTCATGCGTCGCCACCGGGGGCCCGAGTCCTTTCTGAAGGTGATGGATGAGAACGTCGTCGATCGCGCCGTGGTCCTCTCGGAGCACTCGCCGGCGACGACCGGCATCGCGAGCCATGAGCAGCTTCTGGATTATTGCTCGGCCTCCCCGCGCCTCATCCCCTTCGCCAACGTCAATCCCTACCAGGTCCACCGGCCCGGCCGGGAATTCGAGGCCTTGCTGAAGCGGGGCGTGAAGGGGTTGAAGCTCTGTCCCACGTATCAGTTCTTCTATCCCAACGACCGCATGCTCTATCCCATGTACGCGGCGGCGGAGGAGGCGGGCGCGCCCGTCCTCGTCCACACGGGCACTTCCATGTTCCCCGGCGCCCGGTTGAAGTACGGCGACCCGCTCTATCTGGATGACGTGGCGGTGGACTTTCCCGATCTCCGGCTGGGCATGTGTCACGGCGGCAGGGGGTTCTGGTATCGGGAGGCCTTCACGCTTTTGCGCCTCCATGAAAACCTGTATATCGACACGGCGGGGCTTCCACCGCACAAGCTTCTCGACTACTACCCGGAACTGGAACGGTGTGCGGACCGGTTCCTCTTCGGGACCGATTGGCCCGGTCTTCCCCGGCCCCGGACCATCGCCGGGAACGTGGCCGCCATCCAAGCCCTGGACATCTCGCCCGAAGCGCGGGGCCAAATCCTGGCCGGGAACGCCCTGAAGTTTCTGGGTCAGGACGGAGCCGCGGTGTGAAGGGGTTCAAGAAGCCCCGTGCATCTCTCGTGTGCGGACGCCTTCGAGGCCGAGCATCCGGGCTTTGGTCGAGACGCCGCCGGGCGCCGAAAATCCTCTCAGGTCCCCCCGGGACCCGATGACCCGATGTCACGGAACGGCTAAAGGAAGTCGGTTTTTGGCCATGACGACGCCCACGGCCCGGGCCGCCCCGGGCGAGCCGGCCGCGGCCGCCACTTGGCCGTACGTCCGGACCCGCCCCCAACCGATCTTCCGGGTCTCCCGCGTCACCCGCCGGGAGAAGGGAGAGAGGTCCGAGAGGTCGAGGTCGAAGTCCAGGGCGACGGGTTCGCCTTCAAAGTAATCCCTGACCGATTGGATGACCCGCCGAAGAAGGGGGTTGGGAGGATTGCGCAACCAGGCATTCAGATCTCTCAGTTCAGCTTCGACCTGTTCCCGGCTGTCGAGATGAAGGATCAGGCGGCGGAGGCCCCGTGCGGTGGCGACGGCGCCTGCCCAACCGAAGGCCGTCCGGAAAGCGGCGCCTTCGAGTCCGGAAGGGGGTCGGGACCCCGGACCGGATTTCGCATTTCGAGGGGGCTGATTGCGGCCGTTTGAAGAGGTCATCGGTTTCTCCTTCACCCATAGGTCTTGTGCTTGCTACGCCGGAAGCGTACAGTATATAGTATCTCCGTGGAAGATAATCCCCTGTCGGCATTCGAGTGGAGCGGCGGTCCGCCCTAGAGGGAGCGGCGGATCGTGTGGCGCGCGGATCGCGCCGGCGTTTCATTTCTTATCGGCCGTCCGTTTGTTTGAGACGGGTTCGGTCCGATGGTTTATGCGGGCGCCGGCAGGGCGCCGAAGTTTCACCGAGGCCGTCACCGGCGGAGAAATCAGTCAGCGCGCAGCGCTTGAAAGGGAGAATGGAGCTCCGTGGGACGAACGCTTGAGGACATCGATCCTGAAATCGCCCGCGTTATCAACCTTGAGAAGGCCCGGCAGGAAGAAGGTCTCGAGCTCATCGCGTCGGAGAACTTCACTAGCGCGGCGGTCATGGAGGCCCAGGGGTCGGTCCTGACGAACAAGTACGCTGAAGGGCTCCCCGGCCGCCGGTATTACGGAGGCTGTGAGCATGTAGACGTGGCCGAGGACCTTGCG
>JASLXW010000520.1:2411-2640 GCA_030740135.1 Nitrospinota bacterium | reverse complement strand
AATTTGGGCGCACCACCAAAGCCTCCACGCACATCATCGAAGCGGGCAGAGAGTTCGGCCGCCGCCTGGGAAATGAGGCTCTGCGTGAGAATGTCCCGGCCGGGGACCGGCCGGTTCAGGTCACTGAAAGCGGCCGTGAGCCGGCCCGCACTTTCTTCGAGATCGGCCCGCTTTCCCCGGTATATTTCGGCCAGGCGCAGGAGGAGACTTTTGAAGCCCGGCCGGCCAA
>JASLXW010000520.1:0-2401 GCA_030740135.1 Nitrospinota bacterium | reverse complement strand
GAAAGTAGGTACCTCCATAGAACGGGCGCCGATCCGAGAGCAGGAACATACTCATCGGCCAACCGCCCTGGCCCGCGATCATTTGAACAGCGTCCATGTAGATCGCATCGAGATCGGGCCGTTCCTCGCGGTCCACCTTGATCGATACGAAATGTTCGTGGAGCACATCTGCGATTTCCGCATTTTCGAAGCATTCACGCTCCATGACGTGGCACCAATGGCAGGCCGAGTACCCTATCGATAGGAAAATGGGCTTGTCCTCTTCCCGGGCACGGCGGAGCGCATCCTCTCCCCAGGGGTACCAGTCAACAGGATTGTTTTGATGCTGGAGAAGGTAGGGACTGGTCTCACCAGCCAATCGATTTGTGTGAAGGGACTCGTCCATTAAAGACCTCATGGGCAAAAAAGTCCGGCCATCGGTCCGGCAAAACCCGGTTTGCCCGGCGAGGCCGGGCCGCCCCCTCCAGACCTACCCCTCCCATACGCAAGCAATTTTTCTTTCTGCGAGTGCAACCGCCAGCCGCGGGCGATTGTGCCGGGAATGGCAGCGGCTGCAAGGAACGCTCAGGACATCGACGACGCAGCCGATCCCTGGCATCCCAAAAGATTGAGGAAACGGGCGACACTGTGGCAACTGTGGCCAACGGTTCACAAGGAGGGCGCGGTCACGCCCGCATTTTCGAATTCAGCCTGAATTAAATTACCCCTTCAATCACCGCGACCGACAATTCGCTGCCCCTGTGAAGGAGATCGACGCGCATGTTCTCGTCGGGGGCATGCGCGTTCGAGTCGGCGTTGGCCATCGGAAGCCATACCGAGGGAATTCCCAAGTCCTTCGTGAAGTAACAATCCGGAACGCTTCCCCCCGAATTGGGATAGATGACAGGTGTTTCGCCCTTGGCGGCCACGGCGGCGATGATCTTCTGGATCATGGGGTTCTCCGCTGAGGTTTTGCTGGGGGGGAATATGGCCATCTTCCGGGCCTCGATGTCCTTGAATCCCTCCGTCTCGAGAAAGCGGCAAAGGTCCTCGAAAATTTGATTCGGGTCCTGGTCCACCACGAGCCGGAAGTCCATCTTGACGGCTGCATCGGCGGGGGTGACCGTCTTCATCCCCTTCCCGGAATACCCTCCCATGAAGCCGCAGATGTTCAAATTGGGAACGGGGAGGACATTTCGGTAAAAATTCGCGATGTCGGGGATGCGGCTGGCGCCCTCCCCCAGGGCGGCGCGGAGCTCGGACTCGGGACTGGGAATCTCCGCCAGGAACTTTTCGTCCTCCGCTCCAAGGGGTTGGACCGCTTCGTAATAACCAGGGATCCGCACCCGCCCATCCGGCCCCCGGATGGCCCGCATCGCCTCCAG
Organism: Nitrospinota bacterium; assembly: GCA_030740135.1. The sequence continues at coordinate 1,037 of JASLXW010000520.1, read as the reverse complement.
GAGGCGCCAGAACGGGCTATGGACCGCCCCCCCGTACAGGCCCGAGTGCAGGTCTTTGCCCGTGCCCCGGCAATGCAGCTCGACGTACAGAAGCCCCCGGCAACCCAAAACGAAGGTTGGGCGATCGGACGGATGGAGAGAGCCGTCCGATGAGCACGCGACGTCGGCCCGAAGAAGATCCTTGTTTTCTTGGATGAATGCCTGGAGGTTCGGTGAACCCATTTCCTCCTCGCCCTCGACGAGGAGCTTAATATTCACGGGAAGAGGTGTTCCCGTTTTCCCGAACGCCTCCATCGCCTTGATGTGAGCGAAGTGCTGCGCCTTGTTGTCCCCCGCGCCCCGCGCAAACACCCGGCCGTCTCGAATCTCCGGCTCGAAAGGCTCCGAGGCCCAACCCTCCGCCGCGTCGGCGGGCTGCACGTCGTAGTGGCCGTAAATAAGCAGAGTCGGCGCCCCCGAGGGGCCTTCCGCCTCCCCATAGACGACAGGGAAACCTTTCGTCGGGAGGATCCGCGCCTTCACCCCCGCTTGCTCCATAAGGCCGACAAGATGTTCGGCCGCCTCGCGGACACCCGTCCCCAGGGTGCTGATTGAGGGTATCTTCAAATAATCAATGAATTGGCCGAGGCTTTCCTCGCGGCGGCTGCGCAGGTAATCGATAACGGCGGACATACACCCTCCTGCAGATGGTGGAGGCACGACCCAGAAGCCGTTGCAGAAATGGAATGGGCCTTATTATGCTCTAAGGAAGAAGGCTTGAGAAGGGGAGCGACTGACAAAGGGATTCCATGAATTCACGAAACATCTCACGCACCCGTTGGTCTCCTTTCCGGCCACGTCTGAAACGGGTGCCCATCCAGCATTTCATTTTGTTCGGGATTTTCACCCTTGCGTCAACAAATCAGTCTCCGCCCAAAAAACCGCCCCGCGGCTTTGAGCCATTTCCGAGGCAAACGGCTTTAACGTACTTGGAAGGGAGCAGAAGCGCGCAAAGTCAGGTTGGTCGCGGTGATTTTTCCGTGGAGGGTATAGCGGCC
>JASLXW010000051.1 GCA_030740135.1 Nitrospinota bacterium | reverse complement strand
GGGTGTCGTTGTCCCATTTCGTCCGGAAAGGCGGCGCCATCTTGGAGATCGGACCTTGCCGCAGGTATTCGTCGTTTGTCAGCTCCAGGTACTGGGGGCAGGTCTCTCCCACGACGGGAATCCCTTCTTCCCGGGCGCGCCGGATGATCTCGACGGATTCGCCGGTGGACATGTGCACCAGGTAGAGCGAGACCTTGCCCACGGCCGCAAGCGGGATGGCGCGGTGGACGGCCTCGTACTCGAGCCGCTTCGGGCGGCTCCAGGTAATCGATGGCCAGGCCGTTCTCGGCGTGGACCATCATCAGGCCGCCCTGACCCGCAACGATCTCCATGGCGTTCAAAAACAGGTTGTCCTCGGCCATCATGCCGCGCTTGCGATACGCCATGAACATCTTCAGGGAGTTCACGCCGCGCTTGAAAATCTTCGGAATCTGGTCGACGGTGGCCACCGGGTCCAGTATTCCGATGTGGATGCCGAAGTCCAGCGTGGACCGCGCCCCGTCCCCCTCGATGAACTTGTCGATGGTCTCCTCAAGCTCCATCCCCCGATAGGCGTACACGAAAGGGATCATGGTCGTGACCCCTCCGTACGCGGCCCCGATGGAACCCTGGGCTAGGTCGTCTCCGTACATGGGGTGATAGTGGACATCGAGGATGCCGGGGAGGACCCACATTCCCTTCGCGTCGATGACGCGCGTAGAGGACCCGCCTTGAATGTCAATCTCACGGGCCGAAATCTTTCCGTCGGCGACGGCGATGTCGAACCGGCCGACTCCCGAGCCTTCGACCACGAGTCCGTTCTTGACGATCACATCAGGTTGCAGGGTGTCGCTCATGGGATGCCTCCGTCCATTCGATCGGCCCCCCCTCGGAAGCCGATGTCTCCTTCAAGGGGAAATCGACGAGACCAGCTCATAGGCTTTCGGCACACGATCGCGCAGATAGTGCTGGGAAAGGGCGTGCTCCCTGGCTTGTGACAAGTCGAGCGTGGTCCGCAGAAGCGCCGGTCCTTCCCGCGCGGGGCCTCTGAGCAGGAAATCCCCGTCCGGGCCGATCGCACAACTGGAGCCGAAAAACGTGATGGGGCGCCCGTGATCCTCCGTCCCTCCCTTGCTGCTGGAGACAATGAAGATCCCGTTCTGAACCGCTGCGCACCGGAGCTCGATGAAAAACATCTCCTCTCTCTCCGAACGCCACGAGAGGACCGGGAGGAAGACGAAAGTGGCCCCCATCAGGCGAAGGGTGCGCCAACTCTCGGGAAAAGAGCGGTCGTAACAAATGAGCATGCCCGCGGGCCCGAAGGGCGTGGGGAAGATCGGAAAGCCGGGCCCCGGCCGAAAGTAGTACTTCTCGTGCACACCGGGGGGCGCGTTCCAGTTCTCGGAAAGATGCACCTTGCGGTACGCGGGAACGCGGGTCCCGTCCGGAAGGGTTCCCGGAACGGTCCGCCCGTCCGGGCCGATGAGGGCCACGGTGTTGTAATAAGCCCCGGTCCTTTCATCGTGCTCGAAAAAGGGCAGGACGATGTGACATCGATGGTTGCGGGCCGCCTCGGAAAACCGCCGCACGGTGGGCCCCGACAAGGGTTCCGCGAGATCGAAGTTCGCCTTGTCGATCGCCAGGCAGAAGCTGGGCGTCGTGGCCAGCTCGCTCAGGACGACGAAATCCGGCGTCTTCTCCCCGCATCCCCGGTCCACCAGGTCCAGAAGCTCATCCACGATGGGGACGCCCTCCCGGGCGCGCCCCGACTGAATGATCAAAACATCCACGCAATTACCGGGGTCTGCCATCATGTCTCTCCGGGATGGGAACCCCGATCGCGAACCCTCTCTCGGCGTGCGTCCGGAACACGCTCCGCATGGCCGCCCCGAAGCCTTCCCTTGACACGAATTCCCAATTTCTGTTAGCCTCGCATTTTGGAATATGAAATCAACTTTTGTCAAGCAAAATTTTCGGGTCCGCGAAAACCGACCGCTCGCGCGGGGGCCGTTTGGTCCGGCCGGGAGGAGGGAAATGGCGTTTGACTTGATGATCCGCCGCGCGCGCCTCCGGGACGGGTCCCTTCAGGACATCGGGGTCCGGGGGGAGAAGATCGCGGCGATCGCCGGCCCGTTGGAGGGTCCTGCCGATGTCGAGCTCGACGCGGGAGGGTGTCTCGTCACGCCGGCCTATGCCGACCCGCACCTCCATCTGGACAAGGCGTACATCGCGGAGGGAATGACCGCAAGAAAGGGGGGCTCCTTTCAGGAAGCCGTCGAGGCCACGCTTCAATCCCGCCGAAAGTATAAAGTCCCGGAGGTTGTCGAGCGGGCTTCGAAGGTCGTCGAGCTCGCCGTCCGTTACGGGACCACCGCATTGCGCGGTTTCGCCGACGTCGGCACGGTCGGGGGGCTCGTGCCCATGGAGGCGATCCTCCAAGTCAAGGAACAATACGCCGATGTGATCGACATCCAGGTGGTTCCGTTCCCCCAGGAGGGCATCATCCGGGACCCGGGCGCCGAGGAGCTCCTCGTCGAAGCCATGAAGATGGGCGGGGACGTTCTGGGGGGATTCCCCTGGTTCGAGTTGTCGGCGGTTTACGCCCAGGAGCACATCGACCGAATCTTCAGGATTGCCAAGGAATTCGATTCGGACATCCACATGCTCGTGGACGACGAGCCTCTGGCCCCCCATTGCCGGAACATCGAGCAACTGGCCGTCAAGACCATCGCCGAGGAGCGCCAGGGTCGAGTCACCGTGAGCCACGCCTGCGGTCTGGCCTCTTTCGACGAGTTCTCCGCCGGGCGAATCATCCAGTTGATCAAAGAGGCGGACATCTCCGTCTGCTGCAACGCCCATGTCAGCCTGGTGTCCAAATGCGAAAGCGCCCCTGAGCCGCGGCCGCGGGGGATCACGCGCGTGCGGGACCTTCTGGAGGCCGGCGTGAACGTGACGTGCGCCCAGGACGACGTCAGTGATCCCTATTACCCCTTCGGGCGGGCCGACATGCTGGAGGTCGGGAGCTTCCTCGCCCACACCGCCCATCTTCACCGGCTCGAGCAGCTTCAGGCGGCTTATGACGCCGTCACGGTCAACGCGGCCCGGGCCATGAGGCTGGAGGGCTACGGCCTTGAAGTGGGCTGCTACGCGGATCTCGTCGTCCTCGAGGAAGCCGCGACAGTCGGTCAGGCCTTCAGCCTCCAGCCGGAACGGCGCCATGTCATCCGGCGCGGGCGGGTCGTGGCGGAGAGCTTCACGCAGACCCGGCTTCACAGGCGAAGCTGAGCCATGGTCCGCTGGGGTCTCGTGAAACAGGGCCAGTACCAGGATTCGGTCCGCCTGCTGCGGATCGGTGAGGCCCTGCGGGCGCTTCGCGGCGTCGAGAAAGTCGGCGTCGTCATGGCGACGCCGGTGAATAGGGGGTTGTTGGAGGAAGGCGGCCTGTTGACCCCGGAGGGGAGGGACGCAACCCCGAACGACCTGATCATCGCGGTCTCCGCCGCCACGGATGAGGCCCTCTCCCGTGCCATCGCCCATGCGGAGGAACTTCTGAGCCGGCCTTCGGCGCCTTCGGGCCGGGTGGTTTGCAAAACCCTTTCATCGGCCATCGCCGCGAGTCCCGAAGCCGACATCGCCCTCATCTCCGTGCCGGGGGAATACGCCGCGGCGGAAGCGAGACGCGCCCTGGATCGGGGGCTCCACGTCCTGATCTTCAGCGACAACGTCCCGCTCGAAGATGAGATCGCGTTGAAGCGGCTCGCGAGCGAGCGCGGCCTCCTCGTGATGGGCTCCGATTGCGGAACGGCCGTTTTGGGCGGGGCGGGCCTCGGGTTCACCAACGCCGTCTCCGGTGGATGGGTCGGTATCGTCGCGGCCTCGGGCACGGGCGCGCAGGCCGTTTCCGTCGCCCTGGAGGAAAGGGGCCTCGGCCTGTCTCACCTGATCGGGACGGGCGGGCGGGACGCGACCGACGCCGTCGGCGCGATCACGATGCTCCAGGGCATCCGGGCGCTGAGCCGGGACGCATCCACCCGGGTCATCGTCGTGATCTCGAAGGTCCCCGGGCCGGGGACGCTGGCCCGGCTCCTTGCGGAGTTCGAGGCGTGCGAAAAACCCCTCGTCGCCTTTCTCCTCGGGGCGCATTTCGGGCTGGTCCGCGCCGTCGGGGCTTTCCCGGCGCTCTCCCTGGACCACGCGGCGGATTTGGCCCGGGAGGTCGCCGAAGGGGCCGGTGGACGAGAGGCGCGACCGTCGGCCTGGGCGGCCGCCCTCGATCTGTCCGAAGGCCTTCCGGCGGACGGTCGTCTGCGCGGCCTTTTTGCGGGGGGCACCCTGGCGCAGGAGGCTCACGCAATCCTGGCCGCTCTTCTGCCCGACCTGCGGACGAACTTTTCGGGTCCGTTGAGCGACTCCGACCTGGGGGGACACGCCGTCCTTGATCTGGGCGCCGACGAATACACGGTGAGGCGGCCTCACCCGATGATGGATCCCTCTTCCCAGGGCGAGCGCATCGAGGCCGCGGCCGAGGCGGGAGGGGTGAGCATCCTCCTGATCGACGTCGTCCTGGGGTACGGGTCTCATCGCGATCCCGCCGGGGTCCTGGCCCCGGCGGCCGAACGGGCGATCCGGCGCGCATCCTCCAAGGGGAGGGGTTTGGCGATTGTCGCTTCCGTTTGCGGAACAGCCGGGGACCCCCAGAACCGGGAGGATCAGGAGAGCAGGCTGCGGGACGCGGGCGTGTTCGTCGAGCGGGACAACGCCCGGGCGGCGGCGATCGCGGGGTTTGCGGCGGTCGCCGCGGAAGGCCGGCCGGCCGGCGCAGCGGGGCCTCCCGCCGATCTCCCCGCTACGGCCCGGGTCATCAACGTCGGAACGGATTGGTTTGCCGACGCGCTGGAGGACCAGGGCGTTCCCGTGGTTCAGGTGGATTGGAGCCCGCCGGCGGGCGGCGACAAGGATCTGGCCGCCATTCTTCAGCGGTTGGGGTGATCGGAGGGCATCGAGGGGAGCGGTTTCGTCTATGGAAATCAGAGAGAGAATCGATCGGGCCAATGAAGAGGTGATCCGGCGCATCCTGGATTCCCAACCGGTTTGGGTGGACGTTCAAAAGGCCATCGACGTGGCGCCGGGGATGACACCGACGCTGATCATGCACTCGGGCCCGCCGATCGAGTGGGATCGCATGTGCCTCGTCCAGCGGGAATCCGTCATCGGCGCCGTGTTGTTCGAGGGGCTGGCCGCGACGCCCGAGGAGGCGAGGGAGCGGATCGAGGCGGGCGAGGTCCAGCTCGAGCCTTGTCACGCCCACTCGTCGACGGGGGCCATGACCGGTGTCACCTCCGCCTCGATGGCCATGCTGGTCGTCGAGAACCCGCCGTTCGGGACGAAGGGGTTCTGCAAGGTGGTGGAGCGGAATCTCCAGTTCGGCGTTTCTACGCCGGAGGCCCTCGACAACCTGCGCTGGCTCGCCGAGGACCTGGGTCCCGCGCTGGGCGAAGCGGTCCGCCGGCTCGGCGGTCTGGAGCTCAAGCCCATTATCGGCCGGGCCCTGCACATGGGCGACGAGTGCCACAACCGCAACGTCGCGGCGACGATGCTGGTTCTTCAGCAGATCGCCCCGGACCTCGTCGAAGCGGTCGAGCCCTCGCGCCTGCGGCGGGTCATGGAGTATTTCCAGGAGATCGATCAGGCCTTCCTCGGCCTGGCGATGGCGGCGGGCAAGTCCATCGGGGACGCCGCCCAGGGCGTCGCCGACAGCAGCGTCGTCACGGCGATGGCCCGAAACGGGGTCGAGTTCGGCATCCGGGTGAGCGGACTGGGGGACGGCTGGTTCACCGGCGAGGCCCAGGAGATCGAGGGCGCCTTCCTGCCCGGGCTCAGCTCCGCCGACGCCACGCGCGACATCGGCGACAGCACAATCACCGAAACCATCGGCCTCGGCGGGATGGCCATGGCCAACGCCCTCACGGCCTCGGCCATCGCCGGCGGCAGGGCGGAGGACGCCATCCGGAGGGTCCGGGAGAACATGGAGATCACGGCGGGACGGTCCCGCTCCTTCACCCTTCCGGTCCTGGACTTTCAAGGCACGCCCGTCGGGATCGACGTCCGGAAAGTCGTCGAGACGGGGATCCTCCCGGTCATGCTGACGGGGATCGCCTCCAACAAGCCGGGGGGAGGAAGGATCGGAGGGGGCGTGGCGAGGCCACCGATGGCTCCTTTCGTCCAGGCGGTCAAGGCGCTGGCCGAACGGGTCGGCGCCTCGGCCTGAGCGGGGGGAAGAAGGGAGGAAGTCCGGTCCATGTCAAACGAGACCCTGGAAACGCCGGGGGCGCAGGCCGCGGAAGACCTGATCCGATTCGCTGCGGGCCTGCGCTTCGACGCCCTGCCGCCGGAGGTTTCCCTGCAGGGGCGCAGGTGTCTGTTGAACGCCCTCGGCGTCGCCCTCGGCGCCTGCGGTGATCCCGCCGCGGAAATCGCCCTAGAGGTCGCAAGGGAACAGGGGGGAGAACCCCAGAGTCGGGTCTTGGGTTACGGCGCAGCGCTGCCCACCCGCGGAACCGCGCTGGTGGACGGCGTTCTGTCGCACGTCCTGGATTACGACGACACCCACATGGCCACCATCCTCCACCCCAGCCCCCCCATTCTGTCCGCCGTCCTGCCGGTGGGTGAGTGGCTCGACGTGTCTCTGCCGGAGTTGATCACGGCGTTTGTCGCCGGGGTCGAGGTCGCCTCCCGCGTGAGCCTCGTTCTGTTCCCGGACCACTACGACCGGGGCTGGCACATCACGGGCACGGCGGGCGTCGTGGGCGCGGCGGCGGCGGCGGGACGCCTTCTCGGCCTGGACGCCGGGCAGATGCGCCACGCCCTCAGCCTGGCGGCCACGCAGGCGGCCGGACACCGGGAGCAGTTCGGATCGATGGCCAAATCCCTCCACGTCGGCAAGGCGGCTTCGGACGGGATCCTCTCGGCCCTTCTGGCCCGGCGGGGCTACACCTCGGCCCATGGAGGCCTCGAGGGCCGCAGAGGAATGTTTCACGTCATGACCGAAGGGGCCACCCCCGCCGACCTTTCCGAGGGACTGGGGAAGCGCTGGGAGATATTCGAAAACGGTCTCAAGCCCTACGCCTGCGGGATCGTCACGCATTCCACGATTGACGCTATGCGGGCGCTGAGGTCATCCATCGATGGGAACGCCGCGGACGAGGTCCGGGAGATCCAGTTGTTCGTCCATCCGCTGGTCTTCGAGCTGACCAACAAGACCGATCCGCGGACGGGGGTGGACGGGAAGTTCTCGATCCGGTTCTGCGCCGCCCTGGGGCTTATCGAAGACGCGGCGGGCGCCGGTCAGTTCACGGACGAGATGGTCAAACGGCCGGACATCCGGCGCGTCATGGAGGCGGTGCGCGCCACGGCCGATCCCCGTCTGGAGGTGTACCAGTCCCGCGCCGTCCTCACAACCCGGGACGGCCGGACTCTGGAACAGAAGGTCGAGGCCGCCCGGGGGATTCCGCAAAATCCGCTTTCGAGAGAGGACATCGAGGACAAGTTCCGCTCGCTTGCGGAGCCGGTGTTGGGAGCGGAAAGGGCGAAATCCGTCATCCAGGCGCTGGAAGAGATGGAGGGGATCCGGACGCGTGATCTTGTCGGCAGATGTGTGGCCCCGGACCCGCGACTTTGAAGGGGCCCCTCCGGTCGCACGGATGAAGGAGAGCGGTTGATGAAAAGCGCCATTGGGCAGCCCCTGCCGCGTATTGACGGCACCGCCAAGGCGACGGGAAAGCTGCGCTACGTCATTGATCATATGCCGGCGGACGCCCTGGCGGGCAAGATTCGCCGAAGTTCGGTCGCCCATGCCCGGATCAAGGGCCTGAACCTGGATCGGGCCCGGGGCGTCCGGGGAGTCCGCGCGGTCATCGGAATCGGCGACGCGGAGAAGCACGCCTACAACCCCATCTACAACCAATCGAATCCGACGACAGATCTGTTGGTCAAGGACGAAGTCGTTTTCGACTCGGAGATCCGCCACATCGGCCAGCCCATCGCCGCCGTGGCCGCGGAGACGGAAGACCAAGCCGAAGAAGCGATGTCGCTCATCGATGTGGAGTACGAAGAGGCGCCCGGCGTGTTCGACATGGAAAGCGCGCTCCGGCCGGACGCGCCCGTGGTCCGCGCGGGAGGGGAAGGCAACGTCGCCTTCGGCTGGCGCGACGCCGACGAGCCGATCACGCTTCGCCGGGGGACACTCGAAGAAGGTTTTGCGGACGCGGACCACGTCTTCGAGGACGAATACGCCACGCAGCGGATCAACCAAGCCGCCCTGGAGTCCCACGTCGCGCTCTGCTGGCCGGAGACGGGCGGGCGGCTGGCGATCCTCTCGACAACCCAATCCATCTTCGGCCTTCGCTCTTGTCTCGCGGCGGCGCTCGGCATGCGTCCGAGCCGGATCCGCGTCATCCGCCCAACGCTGGGGGGCGCCTTCGGCAGGGGGTTGGATCTCGCCGAGAACGAGGTGATCTGCGCCCTCCTCGCGATCCGGGCGGAAGGGCCCGTCCGGATCGAGTACACGCGGGAGGAGGAATTCTACGCCACGGCGCGCCATCCGACGAAGATCTGGCTCAAGACGGCGCTGAAGGCCGACGGCGCAATCACGGCGCGCCACATGAAGGCCTGGATGGAATGCGGCTCATCCGCCAATCACGGTCCCTCCGTGGTTCTCGTGGGCGGGATGATCTTCATGGGGGCCTACAACACCCCCAATTATCTTTTCGAGGGTTACACGGTCTACACAAACGTCTTCGCGTCGGGGGCGATGCGCGGATACGGGGGCGTGCAGACCAACTTCGCCATCGAGTGCCACATGAGCCGGATCGCGGCGGAGCTGGGGCTGGATGAGTTCGAGCTCCGGCTGAAGAACGCATACAGGGTCGGAGACGTATCGCCCCTGTCGGGCTTCAAGGTCGAGTCCTGCGCCCTGCCGGCGTGCGCGGCGCGCGCCCGCGAGCTGATCGGGTGGGACGATCCCGACCCCCGCAAATCCTCCGATCCCGCCGTGAAGATCGGCATCGGGGTCTCGTTCAGCAACATGCGCAACACGGGGGTTCATGGCGCGGAGGATCGGCCCGAGAAGATCCTCGAGTACTCGGGGGCCGTCGTGAAGGTGAGCGAGGACGGGACGGTGCACCTGATTTCCGCCTCGATCGAGCAGGGCGCCGGACAGAGCACGGTCCTGGCGCAAATCGTCGCGGACGGGCTGGGCGTTCCGATCGCCAACGTCATCGTCGCGCCTTCGGACACGGACACGGCGCCGTTCGACGTGGCGACCCACGCCAGCCGCATCACGTACGTCTCCGGATACGCGGCTCACCAGGCGGCGCTGGACGCCAAGGCGCAGCTGCTCGAGACCGCCGGGCGGATGCTCGGCGCGCCGCCGGAGGAGCTGACCCTCGGGGACGGCGTGGTGACGACACGGGACGGGGATCGACGCCTGGACCTCCAGAAAGTGGCCGCCCACTCCCACTACGAGGAGATGAGGACGATCATCGGCTCCGCCAGCTCGACGCCTCCGGGCAATCCCCCGCCCTTCGGCGTGCAATGCGTCAAGGTCGGCGTGGACGTGGAGACGGGAGTGGTCGAGGTTCTGGATATGGCGAACGTCCACGACATCGGCCGGGTCGTGCATCCCCTCGGCGCGGCGGGTCAGGTCACGGGCGCCTTCGCTCAGGGGGTCGGCCTCGCCCTGACCGAGCATCTGGTCATCGACACCCGCTCCGGGGTCATCGTCAACGGGCAGATGGCGGATTACAAGATCCCCAGCATGCTGGATGTTCCGGGTTCCCGGGTGGAGTTCGCCGACAGCGTGGATCCCTCGGGAATCGGCGTCAAGAGCGTAGCCGAGTCCGCCGCTCTCACGACGGCGCCCGCCATCGCCAACGCCGTCTTCGATGCGATCGGCGTCAGAATCAGGGATTTGCCCATCACGCCCGAAAGGGTGCTCCAAGCAATCAGCGAAAGGAGAGGGGACGGCTGACCTCCTCTGGAGCCGGTGATCTCCCGAGAAGAAGACGTCGAAATCGATTATGGATCGGAAAAAGAATCTCGGCAGCCTCAGCCGGACGGAACGGATTCGGGTTTCCAGCCATAAGACCGTCCCTCCTTATACGCTCGATGAGCGGCTGACCTTTTATTGTCCGCAAGAGAATCTTGAATCCCTAAACCATCCGATCGTCAAGCCCTTTCACGATCATATGCTGAAGCGCTACCGCCCGCCCCGCTTTTCCGGAAAGGCGACGATGCTCATTCTCCCCTGCACCCGAACGAAACCCTATCACCTCAGCGCGGAGCATCAGGCGATCAACCGTTTGCTGGATACGCTGGGGTTCAAGCCCACGCACCGCTCGCGCCGCCCGGCGGGCCTGCGTCCCTCCGATGAGATCCCGGAGGCGCTCCTGGAGATCTCGCCCCTGCGGAAGGGAGCCCGGCATGTCCATCGGATGGTCATCTCCGAGCCGATGGGCCTCGTTCCTTACGAATACCTCTATTACTTCAAAGGTGGGCTTTCGCCCGTGTCGCGGTACGACGACCCGGGGCTGTTCGAGCATCGCCGGAACGCCGTTTGTCTATGGAGGAAAGATTCGACGGCTGAATGGGGAAAGACCGGCTACGCCTGGGGGAACAACGAGCGGGAGGCGTATGTAACGTATCACAACGTTCTCGTGGAGATCCTGACGCGAACCCTTGTCCGGCTTCGCTCCCGTTATGCCGGCATCGTCGCTTACGTCAGCCCCAAGCTGACGCACCGCAGCTTCCTGGCGAGCCGGGATGAAAAGCGGGCGGGCGGGTTGCCCATTTTCCGAAAGGTCCGGGGCAAAAGGATGGATTTGATCGGCGTCAACGATCTCGGACCGGGGCTGGTCGAGGTTCTGCCGAAGGCGGAGGGCTTCACGGAGGCCCGCGCCCGTCTGGCCGGGCGGCTCGAGAGATCGGGCGCCTCCGGCGGGGAGGCGAAAGTGCGCGCGCACTTCGCAAGGGGCGGCGGCGGCGGTACTCCCCTTATGCTCCCGGAGGTTCTCGAAATTCTGAAACGGCGGATCGCGTGACGGAATGTGACACCCCCCGGTCCGGGTCCCGGCGGACGACCCGGGGGGGAGGCGGGGGAGGGGTGAATCGGGCGACCGGGATGGGACCAGACGAACCCAGTCACCAAAGGAGATCTCCCATTGGCCTATGAGGATTTGCGAGCCTATTTGAAGGCCCTTGAAAAGGAAGGGCTTTTCCACTGGGTGGAAAACGAGGTTGACCCGGCATGGGAGATTTCAGCGCTCTCCCGGATGATTTTCAGAGGGTACCGGGAAGAGGCCCGTTTCGGCCTAGGCTTTCGGAACATCAAAGACTGTCCGGAGGGACGGATGGTCACGGGTGTCACCGCCATTTCCTCCAGGCAGATCGGCGTGGCTGTTGAGACGGCGCCGGAGCCGGGCGCGATCTTCGAGCGGGTCAACCGGGGGATTCAAAACCCCATCCCGCCCGTGATGGTGGATTCCGGTCCCTGTCAAGAGGTGATTCTTCAGGGCGACGATGCGGACCTGACGCGGTTTCCCGCCCCCATCTGGACCCCCGAAAAGGACGGCGGCCCCTATCTGACCCCCCTGTGGGTCACCAAAGACCCGGAGGCCGGGGTCCGGGACATCGGCGTCCGCCGCTGTCAGGTCAAGGGGCCGAGAACCACGGGGATTCAGTTCTCCGCCCCGGATCGGTACGGCGCCGTGCAATGGGCCAAATGGAAGGCGCGGGGCGCGCCCATGCCGGCGGCGCTCTTCAGCGGCGTGGATCCCGTCATCACCCTGGTCGGGCCCGGCCGGTTCGGAATGGACGAGCTGAACGTGGCCGGCGGCATTCGTGGCGAGCCCCTCCAATTGGTGAAATGCAAGACCGTGGACCTGGAAGTCCCCGCAAGCGCCGAGTTCGTCGCCGAGGGAGAGATCACCACGGACAGGGTCGAGCCCGAGGGACCCTTCGGGGAGTTCACCGGATACATGGCGGGAGACCGGGAGTGCCCCGTGTTTCACGTCCAATGCATCACCCACCGCCGCGACCCCATCCTCGTCGGCCTCATCAGCCAGTTCCCCCCGAATGAAAGCACCGTGCTGAAGCGCCACTTCCTGGAGACCGCCGTCCACCGGCACTTGAGCGCCACGCTGAATATCGCGGGATTGGTCGATTTGCACATGCCGGAGGCGGGGGGCAGCGCGGCCGCCCTGTGGATGAGCATTCGGAAAGTCTACCGGGGTCAGGTGGAGCAATTGATGACGGGCGCCCTCGCATTCTGCGGGATGAGCTATTTCAAATGGATTGTCGTGGTGGATGACGACATCGACATCCGCGACCCGTTCATCCGCGAATGGGTGATGAACTACCGGGTGCGCCCTGACAAGGACATCCGGATCCTGGAGAACATGGGTGCGCTGGAGCTGGACCCTTCATCCGACGAGCCGGGCACCCCCCCCACGGGGGCCAAGGCGCTCATCGACGCGACGAAAAAATGGACCTACCCGGACGTCTCCTTCCCGCCCCGCCGCTACCTCGAAAAAATCCGCGAGGATTGGGCCCAATACGAGCTTCCGCCGCTGGGAGAGGTGAACCTGCCGAAAGACCTGGCGGGTTGATGGAATGCGCGCTTTCGGGTTTGCGGGGCGAACGTCGCCGTCATTCCGGCGAGCCGGCGATCTGCTTCAATGACCGATCTTTCAACCCCGGCGGTTCGGCCTCGCGGGCAAGGGGAAATTCCATGCGAACGACCGCCCCCCGCCCTTCGTCCGATTCCAGCGTCACTGAGCCCCTGTGCTTCGTCATGATCCCGTAGACCGCGCTGAGGCCGAGACCCGCTCGCCTTTCGTAGAGAAAAAGGGATCGAAAATCTTCTCTTTGATCTCGGGAGGGGCGCCCATCCCGCTATCCCGGACGGAGAGCCTCACGCTTTCCAATTTCACTTCCGTCCGAAGCTCGATTTCACCACCTTGGGGCATGGCGTCGACGGCGTTGATGATCAGGTTGATCAAGGCCTGCCGCAGATCCGAGGCATTTCCCTGAATCATTGGTTCATCGGCAAGGTTCTTTGCAACCTTGACGGTCAAGCCGCGGTTTTTGGGCTCTTCTTCCCATTTTGCGCGGGTGATGTTTTTGGCGTCCGAAACGATCTCGTTGAGATCGAGAAGGACGAAATCGGCGTCATCCTTCAGCCGGCCAAGGTCCTGAATCCGTCGGATCGTCGCGGCTCCGTCCAGGGTCGCGGTCTTAATCGTCCGAAGGGCCTCGGCGATAACATTGATCTCCGTCTCAACCTCGACATGTTCAACCGATCCCAGAATGAGCAACAAAGAGTTGTTCACATCGTGGGCGATTCCGGCGGCAAGCTCGCCGAGAACCTTCAGCCGCTCGACTTGAAGAAGCTTTTGTTCGATCTGTTTACGCTCCGTCAGATCTCGAAGGATGCTGAGGGTGGCGACCCGGTGCCGGTAGAGGATGGGTCTTGAGCGGATTCATAGTGCTCCCCATTAAGAGCGGGTTTGAAATAAGGGGGAATTGGGGCTGACCGGGAGAGGAGGTCAGCCATGAAGCGGAGACAGTGGGACGGAAGAACCAAGGCCAAGATCGTCCTGGAGGGTCTTGGGGGTCGGCCGCTGGC
>JASLXW010000519.1 GCA_030740135.1 Nitrospinota bacterium | reverse complement strand
CGGAATGACAGCGCGCAAGGTCCGAATCTTGGCCAAAACACCAACCTATCGGAGTTTTTCCGCAACCTGTTAAAGCAACAAATGTTACCATGAATTCAGGGTTTTTCACGATTGCTTCACACGTAATTTCCAAAATGCAAGGGTGTCGCCAAAATGCCTGGAATGACAAAAGCGGGTTTCTCCTCATTTTCTGTCCCAACTCCTCACACCCGGTTTCAGGTCATCGGCCGTTAGGACCACGGGTTTCCAAAGGTCTTCACCCCCCCCGCCGATGAGGCGGAGGATGACGCGGGCGGGTTCGGCCGTTGTATCGAACTCGAGAAGTCCGAAATTCATCGAGAACGCGTTCGGGGGACGGAGGGGGCGGAATCCCCCCGGCCGGATCCTTCCCCGGTGAACCGCCTGGGCGAGGGGAGAGCTGATCACCTCGTAGAGGTCATACCCGCCGGAATTCGACCGGGGGATGACGTTGATCTGCGCGCGGTGGCTGTCTCCGGCCAGCAGGAACACGCCTGTAATCCCCCGGTCCCGGATGAAGTCGAAGATCTCGTCCCGCTCCTTGAGGAAGGCCCCCCACGAATCCTTGAATCGGCCTTTTCCCTCCGTCCAGGTGCCCGAGGAGACGAGAACCTTGAAGACCGCCCGGCTCCTGCCCAGCGCGGCTTTCAGCCATGCTTTTTGCCGGACACCCAGGAGGGTCTTTCCCGGAAAAGAGGGGAGGATGTTGGGGTCTCGGTAGGTGCGGGTGTCCAGGAAGAAGAAATCCACGTTGCCGATGCTCCACTGGAAGAAGACACCCGGCGTCCCCGGAAGGCCGTATTGCAAATTGGCCCAATACTCGCGGAACACGGCCAGGGAGCTTTTTTTGGCGGGAAACGTCCGGTCACCGTCATTGAGGCCGAAGTCGTGGTCGTCCCAGATGGCGAGCTGAGGGACGGTGGCTTGGAAAACCAGCAGGCTTTTCACCATCCGCTGACGGCGGTATTTCCTCCGCAGGACCTCCATGTCTTGTGAATCAGCGTAAATATTGTCTCCGAGCCAAAGAAAGGCCCGTGGGCGGACCCGGGAAACCGTTTTCCAAATGGGTTGAGCCGGATCGAAATCGACAGAAGCGCACGACCCAAAGGCCACACGGAACTTTCCCGGCAGATTCCCTGGCGGCAGCGTCCGGAAAACCCATTCTTTCCCCGCGTCCCCCGATTTCTCTCCCTTGATAGTGACGCTGTAGCGATAGGCGGTGTTCGGCTCAAGGCCCTTCAAGGGAATGACTGCCGTGTGGTCGCGCGTCGGGAGCGCTAGGACCGCCTTCGTCGTTCGCTCCAGGCGTCGATCCTCCAAACCCGCGGGAGCATAACGCACCCGGACGCGGTGAGGACCGTTCAGCCGAACCCAGATCCTCGCCTCTCCTTCCGAGATAGATCCGACCATCGGTCCTTGAAGGAGACGCGGGACCGGTGTTTGGGAGAACCGCACCAGCGGGGAAGCCGATGTCGAGGAATGCTTCCCTGGTTGGCTGAATCCCGTGTCGGAAATCGAGAACGTAGCAAGCACCGCGAGAAGCGTAGTAACCGGAATTATGCCGCAACAACGGTCTGTCGCCGGATTCCACATGTTTGGCTCCTCCGTCGGGGATGATTGTCGCGCGAGGAGCATGGTGAATCCGCCGGATGACGCGATCCGAGACGCCGCCCTCCAGCAGACCCGCTTCTCGAAAGCGGCGCCTTCATTCTCCTGGCACAAGCCCCCTTCTGTTCCGGGCCCAATGCCACCGCCGGCCGAACTTCAGCCGTAGCCGAAGCCGCTTTGTCGTGACACCCCAGCGGGAAGGGCGAGGCCGCGTGAACGCGCCACCGCTTGGCGTGATGCGAACCCCGGGCTCCGATTTTGATGAGCCGCTTGATCAGCCACTCGATGGACCGCCTCAGGGATTCACCCTTAACGTCGATCCGGCGAAGCGTACTCAAACGGGTTGCAGGCCGGCGCGCCCATCTTGAGGCGGGCATGGTTGGCTTCAAAGCGGTGGCGGCGGGGCTTATCCCAGCACGGGGTGTTCTTGCTCTCCTTGATCCGGTTCTCGACATCTCCCCGGCCGTTTTAGACCTTCACCACCTTCGTCTTATATAGCCTGGAATTGGCCACGATGAAACCGATGTCCGGGAAAATCTCCCCCTGGGGCCATTCCAACTTGCAAACCACCCGGCGAGACTTGTTCCAGCCTCTCCACCGCCGGCCCGAGAGCGTTCGGCCGGCGAGGTGAAGTCAACGTACATCTGTTTGCGGAGCATGCCCTGGCCGGTTTCCAGGACTTCCCGGACGGTGACGCCTTCGCCGTCAGGCTTCTCGTGCGGGCCGTGGACGGGTTGTACGAATCCGTCGGGGCCAAAGGGCTGTTCAACGATAACCCCGTTCAGCGCGAGTGGCGCAACGTCCACGCGAGGGCGATGCACATCACCAACAACTGGGACGCCACGGGAACTTTGTACGGGAGCTTCGCCCTGGGGCTGGATCCGGGCGGCGGTCCGTATTGAGAGGTTTTCATTCTCTTCCGCCTTCGACGGAGGCCAGGTGACCTGCCCCCCTGAAACCGGTGCAGTTTGAGGGTTAGGATTTTCGTACAGCTTTCGGACTGGATTGGCCTAGAAA
>JASLXW010000518.1 GCA_030740135.1 Nitrospinota bacterium | reverse complement strand
GGCGTCCTGACGCACACCTTGGGGAAGTTTAAGGCCCTTGCGTTTCGAGGGTCCGCGTGGCTTCGGGGGGGGCTTTGTTGCCTGGGTTTCAGTCATGGCTTTTCCCCCGTCTCCTTTTTCGTCCGGACACCGGTTCGGATTCCCGATCCAACCCCTCGGCGACGAACCGCCGAACCACCGCTGACACGCTTGTGCGCTCCCGGTCCGCAAGGGCTTCCAATCGGCGGTGGTCTTCGTCGTCTATTCTAAGGGCGATCAACCTCTCATATTTCCTCTTTGATGCCATGTATAACAATGTATAACATCATTTCTGCCTGTCAAGCCGTGATTACGGCTTTCCTGGGTGGGTGAATTTCGCTGATGATAGGTGAAATGACCCACATTTGAGGTGCGTTCTTGTGGTTGAGAAGCAACTAGCCCAATGCGTCGCCCTACCAAGCGGGCCATCGAGAATATGCCAAAGATTGAACATGCCCCGCTGCCTAAAACAGCCCTACCAGGATGCCGCCGCCCACGGTTAGGCAGGCCCCGAAGACGAGTTTCGGTGTGATGTTCTCCAGGCGGCGAAGGAAAAGAAGGGAAAGCAGGATGACCATCAAGGGGGAGGTCTGAATAAGGGTGAATACGATGGAGACCTGGCCCAAGTGAAAGGCGAGGGCCATTCCGTAAACGGCCGCCCCCGCGGTCAGCCCCGACAGGACGAGCCAGGGGACGCCGGGCCACCGGACGCCAAAACGCCTGCCCGGAGGGAAGAAGAAGCCCAGGAAGGGATACATCAAAAGCCCCGTCGTGGTCGTGACCCATACACCCAAGAGGGGGGAGGGCATCTTCTCCAGGGAGAGCTTGTAGAGGACCGAGCCGCCCGCGGCCGCGATTCCTGCCAGGAGGGGGAACAGGTAGTCGAGCATTTTCGGAGGAGATCCCTCCGGATGGGGATTCCCCGTGCCACCCGCCGCGGATGGGGGAGTCACGGCGGCGGCTTCTGCAACGCGGCTCAGCCCTTCAGCCGAGATGATGATGATTCCCCCGACGGCCAAGATGATCCCGACATACTGCAGCCCCTTCAGGTGCTCCCCCAGGAGGAAGAAGGCCAGGATGGCGGTAATTATGGGACCCGAACTTTTGAGGGGCGCGGAGCGGGCGACGCCGATCCGCTGAATCCCGATCATGAAAAAAATGAGGAACAGTCCGGGAGTCAGAATCCCCGTCAAAAAGAACCAGCCGAACCCTACACCGGTCAGGCCGGAAAACCCTCCCGCCGCCCCGATGATGATCGTGTACACCACCCACTGGGCGGCCACCGACAAGAGAGCCCCCATGTCCGGGGTCGAGTGCTGAAGCCCCTTGCGGAGACAGATATCGGTCAGGGCGAAGAACAGGGCCGAAACGAGGGCCACGACAATGGCATAGGCAGGAGTCAAGGCTCAACCGTCCGCAGGATCACCAGGGTGAAGTTCACTCGGCGGATGTTCGACATTCTCACCCTTCCGGCAACTCATAAGCGGATGAACATGAGCCGTACGCTATCAGCAGGTCGGATCCCTTCTTGCGGGATTTCCGAGATGACCGCTGGCTTGTCATGCTCCCAATCCTGAACACCATGATTGTACCTCTATTTAACTGCGGGTCCGTGGCCCGCCTCCTCCAGCACGGGTTGGTCCTTCAACCTTGCGGTAAGAATCTGCCGGACCCGCCGTTTCGTCACAACCTCCAGGTAGCCCTGGGCCTTGGGGCTAAGGGAGGGGGCGGCTCTCTCAAGCAGGAGACCGGAGTAGCAGGCGTCCACGGCGTAGAAAATATGCTTGGCCGGAATGAGGCGGGAGATGTCCCGAAGCTCGCGCATGGATAACGCGCTTCCTTGGAGGCGGTCCAGGTCACCGTCATAGGGGACCAAATACCCCAGATTTCCTCCCCCCGGTAGAGAGCGGGTTGCGCCATGCCCCGCGAAGAAGACGAAAAGCCGATCATCGGCCTTGACCTTCTTGGGGAGCGCGTCACCCAAGAGGCTTACAATGTTCCCCCTTGTGGCTTTCTCATTGAGCCGCAGGAAGATGTTCTCTTTTGGAAATCCTAGAGCGGGAAGCGCGGCGGCAATGGATCTGGCATCGTTCACCGCATATTGCAGGCCCGGCGCGGTCTTATATTGATCAACACCGATGATCACCGCCCAGGAATCGCCGTAGGGCCGGGAGGCGGATGGGGCGGGAACTCCCGGCATGACTCCAACGGTCCGCTTGCCTGACACGCCCACAAGCGATTTGAAGACCCAGCCTTCCTGGCCGGTCTCCAGGAGAATCTTTAACCAATCGCCCCGGCGGTCCTCGACTCGATATTTTTCTCCTGCCCTGATCGTCCCCACCACATCGAATGTGGTTCCTGGCACTCTACTCCCTACCCAAGGAGATGTCTCACATCTATCTGAACCCATACAAAAGACTCGACCTTTTCAAGTTGAATGCGCTGAGTCTACGGGAGGGATGGGCGGAGGGGGAATCTGAAAAATAAGGGTTCGGGGGGACAGGTACGAGTTCCTGGGATTTCGTTGCGCCAAGGCTCCTTGATTACTCCTTTGTCCTTTCGCCCTCTTACCCTTTGGGGGGTCCAGGGGGCTGTAGTGGACCCCCTTTATCAAGCGGCATCTAAGAGA
>JASLXW010000517.1:242-2655 GCA_030740135.1 Nitrospinota bacterium | reverse complement strand
ATGGCTCAACGAACCGAAGAGATCCATGAGGTCCCGATCCAGCGGATCGACGTCCACACGGACACGCGCGAGATCCTGGCGAACGCCAGACAGCAGGCGGAAGAGCGGAATTACCAGGACTACGTGATCTTCGATATTGATGCCCACCACGTCGAGACCGTCCACTGGCGCGAGGTTTGCGAGTATATCGAAGATCCGGTGATTCGCTCCCAGGCCGTTACGTCGCAGAAGGCCAATCCCTACGGCCTGATCGGCGATCGCGGACTGACCTACCAGGATGTCGGCGGTCGCATCCCCCACGACACGGCCCTGAATGAACCCGTCGAGGAGACGGACGTCCACCGCGACGTTGTGCTCACCCGGCGCGCCATGGAGAGCATGGGCCTCGACTACATGGTCGTTTTCCCGACGCCGATGTTGAGCCTCGGCACGCACCCGCAGCTCCACATGGAAGTCCTCCTGGGACGGGCGCACAACCGGTGGATGGTGGAGAATCTCCTCAAGGCCGACGGCCGGATCAAATCGATGCTCTACCTGCCCATCAGCGATCCGGTGGCGTCGCTGAAGGTGATCGAGGAATTCGCCGACGAGCCCGGCGTCATCGGGTTCATGGTGACCAGCGTGCGAAACAAGGCCATTCAGGAAAATCAATACATGAAGGTGTACGCGGCGCTGGAGGAGCGGGGCCTGCCGCTCGCCTTCCACGGGGGGTACTATTGGCATGAGCCGGCCATGGCGCTGTTCAACCAGTTCGTCGGCATGCACTGCGTGGCTTTCGTCTTGTGGAACCTCGTGCATCTGGTCAACTGGGTGCTCAACGGCCTCCCTGAGCGCTTTCCGAAGCTCAAGGTCATCTGGATCGAGAGCGGCCTGTCCTGGATCCCCTTTATCATGCAAAGGCTCGACAGCGAGTACATGTTGCGCTCTTCGGAGGCCCCGGCGCTGAAGCGGCTGCCGAGCGAGTATATCCGCGAGATGTATTTTTCCTCCCAGCCGTTGGAGCGAAACAACCTGGAGGCGCTCGAGCTGACGATGAAGATGATGAAGGCCGAGACCCAGTTGCTCTACGCCTCGGATTGGCCGCATCAGGACTTTGACTTGCCCAGCACGATCTTCGATCTGCCGTTTTTGAGCGATACGGCCAAGCGGAACATCCTGGGCGAGACGGCGTTGAAACTCTTTAATCTGGACAGACCGGACGGCAAATGACCCGCCCGTGACCCCGTAAAGCGGAGAGCGGTGGGGAAGGGCGCAACATTGTCACTTCAAAAGCGAAAACCGGAGGAGGAGCGCGACGTGCCCGACCTTTACGTGGGGAGTGAAGCGGATTTCGATGAGCGGGACCGGAAAGTCATCGTGAAAGACGGTTTGGAGATCGGCGTCTTCCGCGTGAACGGGAATTTTTATGCATATGAGAACCATTGCGCTCACCAGGGAGGGCCGGTCTGCCAGGGTCAGCTCTTTCAGAGAGTGGAAGAGAATCTGGCCGCCGACAGGACCAGCCTGGGCATGAAGTTCTCGGAGGAGCACACCCACATCGTTTGTCCGTGGCATGGATATGAGTTCGACATCGAAACGGGCGTTTTTCCGACGAACCGGAATATGCGATTGCGGAAGTTCGAGGTCAAAGTGCGTGACGGGGACGTGTACGTCGAGATATAGCGTGGTGTCTTGGGATTTCTCTGCACAACCCTTTGATCTCTTACAGCGGCGTAACGCGGGAGCGCGGGTCGGTTGATCCTCAGCCGCCGCCTATAACGCCGCGCTGAATCGAAGACCGGCAGGGCTGCCTTTTACCCGGATTTCCCGGATGGATCGTAAATTTTGGCAGGGTCATTCCCGTTTCTGCTGTAAAATCAATCCGTTAACCTTCCCGTGCCGCCCCCTGGCGGAGATGCCCGAAGGAAATAAGAGCCCCGTGAAGCTCGAATTCGACCGTCGATTCAAGCTGGAGTAAGTCACCAGTGACGCCGGTTTGCGGGGTTCCAAATAATCGTTGACAGCCGAAAGGAGGGGGCTGAAAAGGGGGCGCACCGCAGTGAAGGCGGGCATGCCTCTGTCAAGAGTTGAAACAGAAATTTCGGCGAAAGCGGCGCCCCCCTCTGCGGCATCCCCCTCATGGTCCCTGGCCCGCCACCTTTCCTGAGTGCAGATAATTTATAGCTTTTCATGATCTGGATCATGGAGCCGAATGCTATAGTCCGAATTAACATGACCGCAATCCACTAAGACTTCCCAAACGGCGGCGGGGGCGGGGCATGCCCCATCAAGGGGAGAAACAGGAAATTGCTTTTAGATTGGTCGAACAGCGCGACCGATAGAGAAGAGCCCCGGTAGCCGCCGGAAAGGGATGCGATTTGTTGAGGAGAAAGGGAATCAGGAGTTGCCGTTCGGAGTGTAGACAATGAATGAT
>JASLXW010000517.1:0-232 GCA_030740135.1 Nitrospinota bacterium | reverse complement strand
CAATTTTTCTCAACCAATCAAGAGGGGAGGGCGAAATGAGTTATTTGAAACGCAGTCTCAGACGGACGTTCGGGATGGCCATCGGCATTCTCGGGCTGGTTCTCAGCCTGGGAATCATCGCTCATGCGGGCGAGAAGATCCAGTTCCAGAACTGGTGGGTCTGGCAGCCGAACACCAGCCCCTTCTGGCTGGCCATCGACAGCGGTTTCTACAAGGAGCAGGGCCTGGACGT
>JASLXW010000516.1 GCA_030740135.1 Nitrospinota bacterium | reverse complement strand
GAAGGACGCGGTTCGGCTCTGGCTCCTCCACACCGACGAGCTTTGGGGGGTGAGCAGGAACCTGGTCTTGCCCAATCGCCCGACGGGGTATCTAAAAATCCTGGCCATCGACGACTGGTCCTGGAAGAAGTGAGCGGCCGGCGAGGGTGACGAAGGCGGGGCCGATCGTCCCTCGCGTAAAGGAGGGCGGGCGCCCGCGAGCGCGCAAGGAGACCGGCATGGAAGGACTCGGGGTCAAGCGGGAGATCGGACTCGATCCGCGCCCGAGGCTTCCTTACCGGGACATGCGGGGGCTTCTGGACCACCTGGAAAGCCACGGAGAGCTCCTGCGGATCCAAAAGCCCGTCCCGCCGCGCTACCTGAACACCCTTCTCGCCCAGTCCGACAAAGCCGTCCTGTTCGAAAACGTCGAGGATTACGACGTTGCCGTCGCGGGGGGATTGGTCGGCACGCGCAACCGCCTGGCCCTGGGGCTGGCGACGGATGAAAAGGAGCTGGGGAAGACCTTCCTGAAGGCCCTGGCGCAGCCGATACCGCCGGAGATCGTCCCCGACGGCTGCGTCCAAGAGGTCGTTAAGGTCGGGGATGAAGTGGACCTGACGGAGCTCCCTCTCCCCTTCCAGCACCGCAAAGACGGAGGCCCCTACATCTCCGCCGGAGCCGTGGTGTCGAAAGACGAGGAGGGACGGCGAAACGTCGGCTGTTACCGGCTCATGTACCGGACCCCCAACGAGACCGGAATCGACCTGGTTTCCCCCACGGACATGCGGATGGCCTACGAGCGGTTCCAGGGGCGTGGCGAGGCCCTTCCCGTCGCCGTCGCCCTGGGGGCGACGACGCCCGAATTCCTGGCCGCCGCATACAAGGCGCCCGCCGGGATGGACGAGTTCGCCGTGGCGGGCGCCCTGTCGGGGGCGCCGGTCCGGCTCGTGCGCTGCCGCACCGTGGACCTGGAGGTCCCCGCCTCGG
Organism: Nitrospinota bacterium; assembly: GCA_030740135.1. The sequence continues at coordinate 1,719 of JASLXW010000516.1, read as the reverse complement.
CCGAGATCGTCCTGGAAGGGGAGATCACGCCTGTCGGCTGGAAGGAGGACGAGGGCCCTTACGGCGACTTCACCGGGTTCCAGGGCTCCATTCGCTGGAATCCGGTGTTCAAGGTCAAGGCGGTCACCCACCGCAAGCGGCCCATCTTCCAGACCGTCTTCATGCCGGCCGAGACGTATTGGCTGGCGGCGCCTTATATCGAGGCGGTCGGCTGGCGGGCGCTTCGGGAGGCCAGCGTCCAGACCACGGCGGTCTATGCGACGCCGGCGGGCTCTTGCTGCTGGCACCTGTACGCGTCGATCCGCAAGCGTCCCGGAGAGGGGAAAAACGCCGTGCTGGCCCTGATGTCCCTGGGCATCGTCAAGCTGGCCATCGTGACGGACGACGACGTGGACATCACCGATCCCCAGGCCGTCGAGCGGGCCCTGGCCTTCCGCGTACAGCCGGATCAAGACGTGATCATCGTCTCCGGCGCGCGGGGAAAGCACCTGGATCCGAGCGTAATGGCCTCCCATCTTCCCAGGGGCGCGCCCCCCACCACGTCCAAGATGGGCATTGACGCCACGATTCCGGAGGGCGTCGATCGCTCCGAATACGAGCTCCTGGAATATCCGTTTCTGGACGATGTGAAGCTGGAGGACTTTTTGTAGTCGATGGCCTTGCGGGGGTGCAAATCGAGAGGATGGAAAACCCTTCCCGAAAACCCGTTCACCCCACCTCCGCGCAAAATGTCGGCGGGCGCCCCGGAGGGGCGAAGCGCTTCTCGTTGCGCAACCCGGCCGTCCGGTTCTCGCTTTACGCGGTTGTTCTCCTTTTGATTCTGGGCAGTTGTCGCGACCGGATCGAGCGGTTCTTCATCTACCACCCCGCGCGCGAGATTTTCCTCACGCCCGGCGACCGGGGGGTGGCGTTCGAGGACGTTCGCTTCAAGGCCTCGGACGGCGTCAAGCTCCACGGCTGGTTCGTCCCCGCCCGCGCGGGCGGGACGGCGGCGGGCAAAGCGCCCACCCTCACCTGGTTCCACGGAAACGGCGGAAACATCAGCCACAGGGTGGAGAACATCGCCCTTCTTCACCAGAAGGTCGCGGCGAACGTCTTCATCTTCGACTATCGGGGATACGGCCGGAGCGAAGGGACGCCTTCGGAGGAAGGGACCTACCGCGACGCCGAGGGGGCGCTCCGGTATCTGCTGTCCCGCAAGGACGTGGACGGGGATCGGCTGGTTCACTTCGGCAGGTCCCTCGGGGCCTCGGTCGCCCTGGAGGAGTCCCTGCGCCGACCTCCGGCGGGCCTGATCCTGGAGTCCCCTTTCACCTCCATCGGGGCGATGGCGAAAGCGCTCTACGTGGTTCCGATCGGAAGATACATGAAAACGAAATACGACAACCTGTCGAAGATCAAAAAGATCCGCCTGCCGCTTTTGGTCCTCCACGGAGATCGCGACGGAATCGTGCCGTTCCCCATGGGGAAGGCCCTGTTCGACGCCGCCAACGACCCGAAGGGGTTTTACGTCATCCAGGGGGCGGGACACAACGACACCTACGCCGCCGGAGGGGAAGCGTATTTCCAGCGGCTGGACGCGTTCATCCGGAAGCTGTTCACGGCGGACGGGGGCGCCGGGGGATGAAGGGCGCCCCCGACGCTAGCAGGTTGCGGAAAAACTCATTTCAAGGCCTGCAAAGTCGCCGTTGGTGTCATTCCGAGCGTAGCGAGGAATCT
>JASLXW010000515.1 GCA_030740135.1 Nitrospinota bacterium | reverse complement strand
TCTTCAGGCGGAAATGACGTCGGTTATCGGCGGGTCAAATTCATCGTGGTTCGGAAATAATCCGGGGGGGGTGGGCAAGAAACGAACCGCCCGGACGCCCCGGCTGTCAGTCCGCCCGTCCCCCGTCCCCCGGGCGGAAACGGTGAAGTTCCCCTCGGCGCCTTTGAAAGCATGAAAAGATTCCGCGGGGTTCATCGGCCTGCTCGAAACCAACGGAAACCGGCCCCCTGAGGTCCTCACTCCGTCGCGCAATTGGAGCATCGGCGTGGCGGTTCACCTTCAAGACGATCCCCATCATCACCTCTCCAAGTCCCGTGATATCGCGGACAAGACCCGGTTGCGCCGGAAGTTCCTGAGCCGGCGGGAGGCGCTCCGACCGGAGTCCGCCGAGACCCATAGCCAAGCCATCGTGCAACGGTTCTGGCGCCTCCAGGCGGTCCGGAATCTGCAAAAGCGTCTTCGGAGCGGGAATCCCGTGTGGCTGTCCTGTTATGTGGATTTCGGTCTGGAGGTCAGGACGCGCGCCCTGCTGCGCAAGGCCTTGGCGCGTGGATATCGAGTGGCGGTCCCCGTGGTCCCGGCGAGGCGGGGCGCGAAGCTGTTCCTCTCGGAGATCAAAGACCTGCCCGAAGGGCGGGATTCCGGTCCGAGTTGGGTCCGAACGGCTTTCGGGGTCCTGGAGCCTCGCCAGCCCCGACCTGTAGAAGCCAAGCGCATTGACTTCTTCGTCGTTCCGGGCCTGGCTTTCGACGGCAAGGGGGTCCGGTTGGGATTCGGCAAGGGGTATTACGACGGGCTTCTGGCGTCCGCCCGCGCCGACGCCCAGCGGATTGGGCTGGCCTTTTCGTGCCAGATGGAGGACCGAATCCCCCGGGATGAATGGGATATTCCGATGCACCGGGTGGTGACGGAAGTTGGTGTCATACGTTGCGATACTCACGTTCATCGATACTCGATTCCAACAACAACAACGAATCACCGGAGGAGGTGATCCACTGTGTCTGAGCTCATGGCCAACTGGATGAATCCGGCGGGGTGGGCGCTGGGCGCGTTGCTCATTGTGTTGGGGGGCGTGGTTGGATATTTGTTGCGACGCGTTTCAGTCCGGTCCACGCTCTTACAGGCCCAGGAAGAGGCCGCGAAGCTTCAGGCCGAGGCCCAGCGCGAGGCGGAGACCATTCGCCGCCAAGCCGAATTGGAGGCCAAGGAAGAAACCCTGCGCGTGAGCAGGGAATTGGACCAGGAAATTAAGGAGAGAAGACAGGAGCTTCAATTGCAGGAACGCCGCAGTCTCCAACGGGAGGAGAACCTGGAAAAGAAGCTCGAAGCGGTGGAAACGAAAGAGCGGGATTTTGAAAAGAGCGCCCGCCTTCTCTCTGATCAGGAGAGTAAACTCGAGGAACGGAAAAAAGAAGCCGATCGCATTCTTCAAGAGCAAACCCGGGCCCTCGAACGCGTATCGGGGTTAACGGCGGCGGAAGCCAAGAAGGTGCTCATGGATCAGGTCTTGGAGGAGGCCCGGCACGAGAGCGCGAACCTGGCGCGCAAGATTGAGGAGGAAGCGCGAGAACAGGCCGAGCGAGAAGCCAATCGAATCATCGGCATCGCGATTCAGCGATACGCAGCGGACCACGTAGCCGAAAACACCCTGTCCGTCGTCAGCCTGCCAAACGATGAGATGAAAGGGCGGATTATCGGCCGCGAGGGGAGGAACATCCGGGCGATGGAAATGGCGACCGGCGTGGACCTCATCATCGACGACACCCCGGAATCGGTGATCATCTCGGGTTTTGATCCCATCAAGCGGGAGATCGCCCGCAGGGCGCTGGAGCGCCTGGTCTCAGACGGCCGCATCCACCCCCGGCGCATCGAAGATGTCGTGGTCAAGGTCAAGAGCGAGATGGAGAAGAACATCCGGGAGATCGGGGAAGAGGCGGCCCTCGAGGTCGGGGTGGATGGAATCCATCCCGAAATCCTCCGTCTGCTCGGAAGATTGAACTATCGCACGAGCTACAGCCAAAACGTACTGATGCACTCCAAGGAGGTGGCGCACCTGAGCGGTCTGGTGGCTGCGGAATTGGGGGGTGACGTGAAGCTGGCCAAGAGGGCCGGCTTGCTTCACGACATCGGCAAGGCACTTGACCACGAAATGGAAGGCTCCCACATCCAGATCGGCATCGAAGTGGCCCGTCGGTACCGCGAACCGCCCGTCGTCCTCAACGCCATCGCGGCCCATCACGAAGAAGAAGAACCCAACAGCATCGAGTCGGTGGCCGTCTGCGCGGCCGACTCGCTGTCCGCCGCGCGTCCGGGGGCCCGGCGGGAGACGCTGGAAGCCCACATCAAGCGGCTCCAACAGCTTGAGAAAATCGGTGACTCTTTTCAGGGAGTGGAGAAGTCTTACGCCATCCAGGCGGGCCGGGAGATCCGGATCATTGTCCAACCGAACGACGTGAACGAATCCGAGGCGGTCTTTTTGGCCAAAGACATCGCGCGGCGGATCGAAGAGGAGCTCACCTATCCCGGCGAGATCAAGGTAACGGTGATCCGCGAGACCCGTTCGATGGAAGTCGCCCAATGAGGCGTTCCGATTGACCGAAGCGTCACAAATCGTGAGGATTTTGTTCGTCTCGGACGTCGTCGGGAAACCGGGGCGGCGAATCCTGAAAGAGCGCCTACCGGGCCTCCT
>JASLXW010000514.1 GCA_030740135.1 Nitrospinota bacterium | reverse complement strand
CCGCAGCACTTCCAGGGCGTCGGCCACGGCTGCGACACGCACGCCTTCGAGGTCGACGGCGGGCGCCGTATCTTCCTGTGGAAGGCAGACGGTCACCGGCACGCTCCTTGCCGCCCACTCCTCGAACAGGGAACGGGCGGCGCGCAGCTTCTCCGCTATGTGGCCCACCGGCTCCACCCCGAAATCGGCGTTGACCCGGCCCGTGATCCAGACGACGCCGGCGGGCGTCTCGTCAGGTCCGGCGAGGCGGGATTCCCTGGCCAGCCCGTGGGCGACGAAGGCCGCAAGGTACCAGCTCTGACCGCTCTTGATCTCTTCGGAGATGTCCATGCGGAAGGAAGGGTGGGTGAAGGGACCGAAGGCCCTCTCCACGGGGCGGCCGGGGTGGACGAAATTCTCGTAGTCCTCGCTGATGGGCAGCAAGGCGACGATATTCCGTCCCTTGCAGACTTCCGTGAGAGCCGCGGCCTCGTTGGTGATCCGCTCAATCCGGATCGGGCCTCCCGTCGTTCCGATGTAAACGGCGAGCTTGGTCACCGGAGGAGCACCTCCGTGTCGCTGGTCCGAAGCAGGTCGAGGAGTTGGGAATCGGCTTCGCTTTGAAACTGGATGGTGCCGCGCCGGGCGGGCGGCAAGGGGAAAAAGTGGCAATGGTCGTCCCTGTCGCAGATGACCAGGGTGGATGGGGGTTCCCGTTCCATGTCTTCCAGTTCGATGATGACGTAAAAGCGGTTCTTTTCCGCCCGGGATCTTTCGAAACGGATGTGGCAGCCGTCACCGGAACGAGGCAACAGGTCGCCGTCGCTGGCCGCCATCGCCGTGCCCAAACGATAGCCCGCCCCCGCCGCCATCATGCGCCTGAAAGCGTTGCGCAAACCCGGGTGCGACTCGAGGGCCCGTTCGATCCCGGCGTCGGGATCGGGGATGGCGCCCGTGGCATGGGCGTACAGGCGGCTGGGCGCGACCGCCGCCGCGGGTCCTTCCCCGTCGAGACCCGCCACGAGTTCCGCCGCCGCCGCCTCGTCCGCGAACGCTTGGCGCACCTCACCGATCCTTTCCTTGGGGGGCGCTGGATAATCGCTCATCGGGCTTCTCCGTAAATCCTTTGGAACTGGGTACTGAAAGTTTGACGGTCCTCGGCAAACAACGCGGCCAATCCGGTCGCAGTGCCGTCGAGCCGGCGCCACTTGCCGAGAATGGCCTCGAGCTGCCCGGAGATCGCAACCAACGACTCGGCCGCCGGACGGAAGGCCTCCATGCGGTCCGCATTGGAGGCGTCCGCCTCGAAACCCTTGCGCTTCATGCCGGCATACGCCTCGCCGGCGGCGCCGACGACCATGGCCATGTCCTCCTCGTCCACAGCGTCCCGCAGAACATGGAGCACTGTCAGTTGCAGCCGCTTCACGTGATCGAGAAGGGCGCCGAGCTGTTCCGCCTTGTCCGGGTAGGGCACGGCATCCGCGCAGGTGATGCGGCGTTCCACGGACTCGCGGCCGCGCTTGACCTGGAGGTCGTTGGTGATCCCCGCCTGAATGGGCTGGAAGGACTCCAGCCGCAGAAACGCCAGGGGAAGCCGGGCTGCATAGGGACCGTATCGCATCAAAGGCTCCAGTGGTTTCCTCTCGCTCACCCCCTTGAAGAACTTTATGTCCTTGAGCTCCTCCCGGTCGAAGACCGCGAGGGGCGAGTTCCATTCACCAATACCGAGGCCCTCGGTCTCGCCCTGGGCCGGGTCAACCTCGCCCGCCTCGCGATCGGAGCCGAGCCGGAGGGCCGTCTCTTCCGCGCTCTGGACGCCCGAGCGCTCCAGGGTCTTCATCAGGGTCACGAAGGCCTCGAACACCGTTTTGTATCCCCTGAACTCCGTACCCTGGGAATGGAGGAGCCAGAAGGCCAAAACGGCCGCGTCGTCGATCCGCCAGCGGCCATCCGATGCGTTCTCCGACAGATAGCGGGCGATGGGGTCGAACTTTTCCTCGTGGCGGGCCCAGTCCATGTGGGCATGGCGGTATTTGCGGAATCGGCTGGCGATCCTGTTGGCGGCGGTTCGCACCGAAGCCGCGTCCACGGCGCCAGTGAGCATTTCGTCGAAGATGTCGTTGAGCTCGGCAAAGAAGGTGTAGCCGTCGATTCCGGCCAGGAACTCGTAAAGGGCCGCGAGCACGGGCATGCGCCCGTAGCGGACCTGAAACCGGCTTTCCCCGTAGTCGATGCGCACCCCCTTGCCGTCGGCGTCGAAACCGCCCCGAAGCAAACCCCCGGCCTCGGCAAGGCGATTGCGGACCTGGGCTTCCAGGATGCCGGGCGTCACCCGCTCGGCCCCCATGAAGAACAGCATCCGTTCCCCATCCCCTTGGAACCCGCAGGCATCGATGGCGTTGAGCAGGTGGCAGAGCTCGTAAAGCGGCGCGTCCCGGTTGGGTCCGCCGCCCGTCCCGGCAATGATGCGGGCCAAGCGCTCCAGCACCGGCCCCTCTCCGTAACGCCCGCTTTCGGCCACGGCGTTGAATAGCTCGACGAGATCGCCGCCGCCGCCGGCCTGGATCAGGTGCCTGACTTCGTCCGTCATGAATCTTCCCCCTTATATCATCGGACATATTGGAGGACGGAGACAAGCCCGTTCCAGGAACGTCGGGGATGGGGGAAGGTCGGTGCTTGTCTCGTTTTTTTCCCTGACGCCCGAAAAAAAGGAGAGGGCAGCGGGC
>JASLXW010000513.1:2514-2753 GCA_030740135.1 Nitrospinota bacterium | reverse complement strand
TCTTCCCCGAAGACCCGCCCTGGATAGGCTGCGCGCTCGTCATCGAGCCCGGCCGCATCGAGGGTATCATCGAGAAGGTTAAGCGCGCCGGCCTTGTCGTAGACCGGGCGAAGCCCTACGAGGGCCCCTTCGAGGAAGAAGGGCTCCGCGGGTGACGATACGCAAGCGACGCGGCTCGTACTACTACCGCTTCTGGCAGGCGGGCCGATTGTTCGAAAAGGGTCTATCGGGGATAGGGT
>JASLXW010000513.1:0-2504 GCA_030740135.1 Nitrospinota bacterium | reverse complement strand
CGCCCTTGCGCAGAAAATCTCCCGAGTCTGGTTTGGTCGTACTCGACTTGCGGACACGAGGGCGAAGCCGCTCTCCGACCCTGACCTCGAGATCTGACCGTTCACGACCGGTCTATCGGGGACAGGGTAAATGTTTGATTTCATGCGGATAACGGTGACCTACCTCTTCCTTGTTCGATTTTGAGGTTGGAGGGGTGGTGTTAGAAATTGTGTCTCCATAGTGGACTCATTTCGAACTCTCTAGTTGCTCCGCTTCCCGAAATTCACCGATGCATTCGGTTTTTTTGTAAATTCTTCATTTCCTGCTCGTTCCATGGGGTGGATATTTTAATTCTCAATTTTATTGAATCTCTATAATCAACTGTATTAATGGGCCTTATTCTATTTTGTGGCTCGGTAAATATCTGTGATCAGTTTCGGCACGGCCCTTGCACAATACATGCCTGTATTCCCCTAGATGCCTAGGGGGTGCAAGGGCGGGAACAAGGCCCGCCGGAAAATTGGTCAGTATCAGCAAGGAAAGACTGTACACATGGCCAGGACATGCGGTTTTCCGAAAGCGGGGACGGGGAAAAGGAGGGTTCACTTGCCTGCGACCTTCAGAGGCAAATGGCTTGGGGCGCTTTTGGTCGTCTGCTTTGTGGGCGCGGTTTGCTCCTCCTCAACGTTTGCCTATGAGAACAGGGAGTTGGCCGAAGCGGCTAGGGCCTACGAGAAAGAGATCAAATCTCAATTCCGCAAAAGGCACGGTCGCCTGTCACCCAGAGACCTTTTGATTCTCGAGACGGTGATCGAGCCTCTCCTGTTCGGACCTTCCGGTGGAATGCCACCGCGCCCCAAGGATATGGCGGATGTCCTTTTTGCTTATCAGTTCCTGATCGCTCAAGGCAGGGGGAGTTTCCCCACTTGGCTGAAGCTTGCTAGGGCGAATTCCGCCCTGGAATCACTTTCGCAACTGAGCGGTAACAGGAGATATCGTTGGCTTGATTCGGAAGGAAGGTTCACAACGCCCATCCTTGCCGTTCCTAAGCTGCCCAGGGCCTCTCAGGCCGCTTACAGGGCTTACGAAATCGCAAACAACGATCTGCAGCGCGCATCGGCACTGGGCTTTCTCTCAGCCATTTTCAAGCGGCTCCAAAAACCCTACCAGGCCTTACTTGCAATCTGGGAAGCCCACCGGCTGGCATCGAAGGAGAAGGCAAGGCGTCCGGGAGCCGTCCTGAACCGTCTCGTTGCTTCGCTCGAACAAGAACAACAACGGCTCGAGAGGAATAATCAATTGGTTTTGCTTGGGGTCCGCGTCCTCTCCAATCGCCTGAAACCACTCACGTGTCTGACCTTTTCTGGCAATTTGGCCGGAGTGGGTGAAAGGACCGAGCATGTTCGTTACCCCGACTACATCAAAATCAACCCCGCTGTCCAAGTCGCCTTCAATCCCAAAGGGAAGGACCTTTGTATCGAGGGCCTCTCGCACGGCAATTCCTACCGGATCACTGTTCTCAAAGGCATGCCCAATCGCCAGGGGCTAACAACCTACCGGACCTTCACGAGAATGACCATCATACCGAACCGTTCCCCCCGGATTGCCTTCCGAAACAGTGCTTACGTATTGCCGGCCCGGAAGAATAAGGAGTTACCCCTAACTTCGCTCAACGTAGAACGGGTCGGTCTTTGGGTCTACCGGATCGTTGAGCGGAACCTGATTCATCAGATTGTCGAAAAGAGGATCACTCGCCAACTCAATAGTTGGAATTTGGGACAAATCAAGAAAAAGACCGGGGAGCTGCTCTGGAAAGGGGAGATGGATGTTGAGGGGAAGACCAACGAAGAAACGCGCACGTCCATCCCCTTGGCAGAAATCCTAAAAGACAAACTTCCGGGGATCTACGTTGTATCGGCTAAGGCCGGCGGTCAGATTGCGACCCAATGGTTGGTCCTGTCAGACGTGGGCATTTCCACCCTGAAAGGAAGCGATGGCCTTTACGTTTTCGTCCGCACATTGCAATCGGCCAAACCGGTGCCGAGTGCAGAGGTCCGGCTTGTCGCCCGGAACAACAAAGTCCTGGGAACCGTGACGACTGATGACCAGGGTGCGGCGAAATTCTCTCCGGGCTTAGTTCGGGGGCGAGGGGGCAACGCCCCCGTGGCGGTCATGGTGTACGTGGCAGATAAAGGGACAAGTGAAGGCTCCTCCTTCGGGGATTTCAACTTTATCGACCTGACCGGGCCTGCGATGGATCTCACCGACCGAGGCGTTGCCGGTCGACCAGCGCCGGGTCCTCTTGATGGTTACCTGTATACGGATCGCGGTGTGTACCGGCCAGGTGAGCAGGTGCATCTCATGGCACTTCTGCGGGACAACACCGGAAACGGTGTATCCAGTGTGCCTATAACGCTGAAGGTCTTCCGCCCGGACGCCGTCGAGTTTAGCCGATTTGTACGAACCACAGACGCGGGTGGGGGCGGTTATCAAGCAATCCGACTGCCCCGGTCTGTCCGGACAG
>JASLXW010000512.1 GCA_030740135.1 Nitrospinota bacterium | reverse complement strand
AACCCAGTTTGGCGCCCTCCCAGAGGCTTCCGGCGACGATGGCTCCCATCAGCGCCCCCCGCCAGGCGACGTCCGCTTTGGGGACGAACCGGTAGAGGCAAAAGAAAGCCGACCAGGTCAACAGAATCGGGAGGATGATCTCGCTCCAGATATTCATGGCGGAAATCCCGGCGACGGACCGGAACCAGGAGGACAGATAGACCGAACCGGCCATTAGAAACGGTGCCAGTGTCAATACGGTCCAGAATGTGACGAACTCTTTGAAGGAGGAGCGGTTTCTCGCGTAGCCCCAGACCTGGGTCAGGGCGTGATCCAACGTCCGGAGGAGCGAGTAGGCCATGACGATGAGGAAGATCAGGCCGAAGACGGAAAGCGTCCCGGCGTTCTCGGAGAAGGTTTGGATGTGCCGGTAAATCACGTCCCCCGAGCTCACGATGAAATGCGAAAGGAGCATCCGCCGGACCTGGTCCAACGAGGCCGTTGATTCAGGAAAGGCGCTGAAGACGGAGAAGGACAGGACGACGATGGGGATCAAAGAAAGGAGGCTGGTGTACGCGAGGGCCATCGCCCAGTAGAGGCAACCGTCCTCGAAAAACTTTTTCAGTGAATCCCCGGTCAGGGCGCGGGCCTGTAGTAAGAATTGACGGACGGGCCGGCTGGCCATTCAGAAAGATCCTCCTGCGGGTATTTTAGAAGAATTGGATGTGAATATTCGAGGGTTCGGGCGATTATCCGAAGAAAGAATCACTCGATGGCCAGGGGGGCAAGTCCGGTGGGAAGACCGAATGCGGTCAGGATTTTGCTAGTGCTCGTCCTCGCGGCGGGGTGCGCGGGGATCCCCCCGTCCAAACCCATTTCGGACATGGCGGGGATCGTCGGAAGGTGGGAGGGCAACCTCGTGTTGAAGGCGCCGGAGCGGGGTCTGCTTTTCGCCGGAGCGAGCTGGGTCCTGAATCGAGACGGGACGTTCGCGATGACCAGCCCGTGGGGGACGGCGAGGGGAACCTATCGGATTGTGGATGGAAGGATCCACTTCTCCAGCCGCGGCTCAACCTTCAGTGGAATCGCCAGCCTGCATGAGGGCGGCGGCGGACGGATGCTGCTGAGCTGGCACGAGGACGACGTCGCCTCGGGAGAATGGACACCGGCCCGGTAGCCCCACCCCGGGAGGGCCGTCTTCCGGGGGCCAGAGAGTTGCCGAGAGGGTCCCCGATTTCCGTTGCGGGCGGGCGCGCCCGGATGCCGCTCGACGTCCCGGTCCGGTTCGCCGCCATTGTCAACGGCGCTCAAGGCCGAACCGAACCCCTCCGCTCGAATATGTGCCCCCATAGTTCCGGACCAGGTTGGAGACCTGCTTGAGGCCGGATTCGAGCTCTGGTCCGGTCAACGCGCTCAGGGGGTGCAGGAAGATCGATGCCAGAAAGCCCCGAGACAAGGCGTAGCGGGTGTCGAGGGTCCTGTCGAAGTTGGCCCGGAGAATCACCAGAAGCCGTTGCCTGTCCAGCCCCGCGCCCTCCTCGATGAACGAAACCACCCGCATGCGGTCGGCCCTCTCATCGGCCAGGGCGATCATGGGGACGCCGGTGAAGCGGAATTCCCATCTCCCGTTGTCTCCCTTGAGGCCGGCCGCGAGGTCCCCCAACAGGCGGTCGAGCTCCGGCACGGTCATTCGCGCCTGGGCGGCCGCGCTGGGAGGCGTTCCGGCAAGAAAGAGCGCCGCGAGCAAGCATCCGGCGAGGGCCGGGATGGGAGTCGTTCTCCGTTTCATGGGAGTCTCCGGGCAGACGGGGCCGCCGGACGGGAGCGGTTGGTCTCTAAAGATAGAACCGTGGGATTCTCTTGTTTATTTCACCGGGGGCAAAACACCCTGAGAGACATCGGGGCGCACTCCGGGCACCATGACCTTATGCGCCGTGGAGCCACGCCGCAATTCGGGGGCGACTTCTGAGGCTGTAAGCGAAAGAAACGGGATCGGGTCTATCTAAATCTTCACCATGATGGATGTCATTGAGCGGTCTCAGACCGCTCCGAACCTTGCGTAAGCGGGCGGCGAGGAATCCGCAAAAACTGATCGGCGTCTGGTGGCAAGCGAAAAGAGTTGTGGAAATTCGGGGCAGCCCTGCGAAGGTCCTGATGCGGGCTGAAGCGCTCCGGGGGGCGCTCCCGCTTATCGGTGGGTATACGTGAACCGGACCGACTGTTGTTTCAGGTTTTTTCCCTTCTCGTCGTGGATCTGAACGACCGCTTCCAGGTTGTGTTTTCCTTTACCCCGGTTGAACTCGATGTACGGTATGGAAATCTTGAAATCGGAGAACCTTGAATTCTCGTGTTTGGGGGTGAACGCTTCCTGGACCGTAAGGTTGCCGCGGTTCGTTTTGTATTGACTGTTCGCCGATTGGCGCGCAGAGATCCAGGCGCTCTTTCCCTGATACCTGAAAAAGACCGTGAACCGGCCACGCCGGCCTTTATGGTTTTTAATCAGGAAGTTCGTGTGGATCCACATGACTTTCTTCTTGGTGCGGTATTTGTTGTGGACCAGCCAGACGCGCTTGATCGTCGCCGTCGCCTTTTTCCCTCCCCGGCTGGCCACGCTCCCCAGCGCCCGCTGAGCGCCGCTGGTTCCCACACACGTCTGGTAGCACTGGCCGAGAACCTTTGAGCAGGCTGCGGTTTTTAATTCACCTGTACCTCTATGGCATTGAGCATGGGTGGCCTGGCACTGACGTGCGCAAGCTTTTTCAGCCCTGGTTGAAAACTTCGGCATATCGGGCACATAGAAAGCTGAAG
>JASLXW010000511.1 GCA_030740135.1 Nitrospinota bacterium | reverse complement strand
GGCTTTCACCCCCCTCCGGTTTGCTGCGGTGGAACGCCCGGGCAGCCATCTAATTTTTCCGGCCTTCGCGAGATGGTTCCGGCTCTCTCGCTCAGTGCCTATATCTCAAACCATACGTCAATTGTCCCAGATGGTGGGTCCGTTTACAAGGCTGGATTTTCCCATGCCATTGATCGCTTTGCCGTTTCTTCGGGAATATTCGTCAAAGCCCGAGAATCTTCTTGGCGTTTCCGCTGAAGATGGCCTCCTCCTCCGGCCGGGGGAGGGAGAGGTCCCGGACGCAGGCCGACGCCTTGTCGATGAACTCCCTTCCCCCGCTGGGTCCGAAGGGATAATCCGTTCCGTGCACGATTTGTTCCGCGCCGAAGAGATCGATGGCGCAGCGGACCGCGGAGGACGAGACGGGTCCTCCCGTGTCGTAGTGCATTTCCCGGTAGTATTCGATGACCGGGCGCTCGATTTGCGCCTTGGGTCCGGCTTGGCAGATGCGCTCCAGGAGATAGTGGGTCGCCCCGCCGAGGTGGGAGAGGATCAGCCTGATGTCCGGAAACCTGTCCAGCACCCCGTTCAGGACCATACGGGCGGCGGCGTAGGCCGTATCCACCGGCCAGCCGATCCACAGCTCGAGGCGGTGGGTGTAAGCCTGGGCGGGGCCTCTCGGGTCCAGGGGATGGATCAGGATCGGAAGTTTCAATCGGTTGATTTCCTCGTACAACGGCAGGAAACCCTCCCCGTCGAGTGGCTCCCCCCGGACGTTCGTCCCGAGGATGACTCCTTTCACCCCGAGGTCCGTAACCGCCCGTTGGACCTCCCGGAGGGACGCCTCGACGTCCACCAGGGGAAGGGACGCGAAGGGGATGAACCGGTCCGGGTGCTTTCGGCACACCTCGGCGAGACCGTCGTTTCCGGCCTGGATCAAGTCCCGCGCGGCGGCGGGATCGGCCGGGTACGACTGCAACGTCAGGGAGAGGACCTGAAGGTCGATCCCCTTCTCGTCGTTGAGGGCGAGATGGGCGTCCACGTCCCAGCGCGGAAGGCTGTACTCGGGTGGGGGCATATCCTCACGTTCGACAAGGGCCTTGAACAAATCGATGAAGCCGTCCGGGTATTGGTGTCCGTGGATGTCGATGAGCATTTTCCCCTCCTGGGCAGGTTCCTTGAATCAACGGCGTTTCCGCTCGCGCGCCGCTTTCTTCCGTCCTCATTCATCCGGCTGAAACAGGGGCAGGGTGATCTCTTCCGTGGCTTTCTCGAAGGTCACATGGACGGCAAGGCCGATGCGCACGGCGTCCGGCTCGCAGCCGACGAGCCGGCTCATCATCCGGGGGCCTTCCTCCAGCTCGATGACGGCGATGACGTAGGGCGTTTCCCCATCCCAGGCCGGGGAATAGGCGTGGTGCTCGATGGTGAACGTGTACACTTCGCCCTGGCCGCTCACGGCCCGCCATTCGAACGCCTCCGACAGGCAGGTTGGGCACAGGCGCTTGGGGGCGTACCGAAAGCGTCCGCAGGCCCCGCAAAGCTGGAGCCTCAATTCCCCCTCCCGGCACCCCTCCCAGAACCCCCGGGAGTCGCCGTCGATGATCGGCAAGTGCTTCTTGTATTCCGCTTCAGCCATTCAGCCTCTCCTCAGGACGAGGTTCGCGTGGGTGGCCAGGTCGCCGCCGTTGCCCGTGACGAGGCCCAGCTCGGCGCCCTCGACCTGGCGGGTCCCGCAGCCTCCCCGCAACTGTTTGGCCGCCTCGGTGATGTGGGTCATGCCGTCGATGTAGCCGTGGGAGAGGAGCCCCCCGTGCGTGTTGACGGGGATTGTTTTCCCGAGGTCGATGGACCCCGCCTCCGCGAAGGGGCCTCCCTCGCCGGCCTTGCAGAACCCGTAGGACTCGAGCTGGGCGAGGACGGTGAACGTGAAGCAGTCGTAGAGCTCGGCGAAGTCGAAGTCTCCGGCGGAGAGGCCATACTTCCGTTGCAGGTCGCGCGCGGCATCTTCCTCTCCCCGCTGAGGAGGGGAGGGGGCCTCGAAGAAATTTTTGTGGGTGTGGCACTGGGTCCCCCCCAGGATCAGGGCCGGGGCGTGGGGGAGGTCGCCGGCGCGCTCCGTGGTTGTGACGACGACCGCCGCGGCCCCGTCGGAGTTGAGACAACAATCGAAGAGGCGGAACGGCTCCGCGATGAACCGCGAGTTCTGGTGGTCCTCGATCGTCATGGGTTTTTTCATCTGCGCCCCTTCGTTCAGCAGGGCATGGGTCCGCATGGCGACCGCGACGGCCCCGAACTGGGCGCTCGTGGTCCCGTACTCGTGCATGTGGCGCCGGGCCGCCATGGCGTAATTGGAGACGGGACCGATCCGGCCGAAGGGGTTCTCGAAGTTCTCGTATCCCCACGACCGGCGGCCGTGCTTGGGACGGCCCCGGCCGGAAAGCCGGGCCTCGCCGCATGTGCAGACGACGGTTTCAGCGAGCCCCGCCGCGATGGCCGCCGCCGCGTGCAGCACCATGACGACCGGCGTGGCCCCGCCCAGGTTGAGGTCCGAGGAGAACCGGGAGTGGAGCCCCAGCCCTTCCGCCACCTGGATGCAGAACATGAAGGCGGGGTCGTCGTAAGGGGGCATGGACAGGACGCCGTCGATGTCCGCTTTGGAGAGCCCGGCGTCCCGGATCGCCGCGGCCGCCGCCTCGATGTGAAGGGACAGACTCGTCCGATCCGGAAGCTTGCCGACGTCCGTCTCACCGATTCCGGCGATGGCGCAGGAACCGGGGAAGCCGTTTTTCATGAATTTCTCTCCTTTACATA
>JASLXW010000510.1 GCA_030740135.1 Nitrospinota bacterium | reverse complement strand
ACCGCAGGATGTCTAAAGGTGGTCATCTGGGAAATCCCGGATATGCAGTCTACTCCTCAAGTGATGGGATTAGGCGGACTGGTAAGACGCCTCTTCACGTACCTGCGACCGTACCGGGGTCCGTGCGTTCTGCTCCTTTTGACCATGGTGGTCACCCAGGCGTATTCGACGGCCTTCCCGCTGAGCCTCAAGTTCATCATCGACGATGCCATTACTCGCAGGAACCTGAAGCTTCTGCTGATGATCCTCGCGGGGCTGGCGGCCGGGGCCGTTTTGGTGTCCGCCGCGTCGATCGGCCGGGACTATCTCTATGCGCGGCTTGGCATCAGCGTGCTCAACGACCTTCGCGTGAAAATGTTCAGCCACTTACAGCGCCTGTCGATGAATTTTTATGCGCACACGCGGGGTGCGGACGTGACGGCGCGGTTTTCCACCGACCTGATCTCAATCGAGAACGCGCTCGTCCTTGGGCTTCCGGCGGCCGCCATCTCTCTGCTCAACGTCGTGGTGAGTCTGGTCGTCCTGTTCACGTTGGAATGGCGTCTTGCGTTACTCTCGATCCTGGGCCTGCCGCTGTGCTTCGTCGGTCCACACGTGATCGGCCCCCGGGCGACGGCGGCCAGTTACAAGATGAAAGAGGAATTGGCCAGGCTGACCGGCGCCGTTCAGGAAAACGTCAACGCCCAACCGGAGGTCAAGGCCTTCGGGCTTCAAGATGAGGTCCAGGCGGGATTCAAAGGGCTGGTATCCACTCTATTCGGAATCGGAAGGCGGGCGAATTTTCTCAGCTACCTGACCGAGCGGACGCCCAACATCACCCTTCTCCTCTTCACCCTGATTATCATCGGGAGCGGGGCGCTTCTCACCTATCACGGCTTTCTGTCCGTAGGCGCTCTGGTCGCCTTCAACGGGCTCTTTCTCGGCTTGAGCCAATCGGTTTCTGGAATCACCTCGGTCCTGCCGCATCTCGTGCAGGCCGCGGCCGGGATGCAGCGGATTGAGGAGCTGCTGATCGAGCGGCCACAGGTCTCGGACGCCCCCGGCGCGGCGGAACTGCCGCGTCCGGCCGAAGCCATCGAGTTCGAAGGCGTCTCCTTCGGTTACTCCCCGGAGCGGCGCGATCTCCAAAACGTCAGCCTGAAGATCCCTTATGGGAGCAAGGTGGCTTTCGTCGGCCCCAGCGGGTCGGGAAAAAGCACCATGCTGAACATGATCATGCGCTTTTACGATCCGGCGGAAGGGACGGTGCGTTTCGACGGCCGCGATTTGCGCCAGGTCACGCAGGATTCGCTCCGTTCGCACATCGGCATCGTCTTTCAGGAGAGCTTTCTCTTCAACACGACGATCCAAGAGAACATCCGTCAGGGACGAATAGAGGCGAGCGACCAGGAGATCGAGCAGGCGGCCAGGGGGGCGGATATCCACGACTTCATCCAGGGCCTCCCCCAGGGGTATGACACCTCCGCCGGGGAGCGGGGGGGACGTTTTTCCGGGGGACAGAGGCAGCGAATCGCCATCGCCCGCGCCCTTTTGCGCGATCCCGCAATCCTGGTCCTGGACGAGGCGACCTCGGCCCTCGACCCGGCCACGGAAGAAGCGATCAACCAGACCCTCAAACAGGTTGCCGGGGGACGAACGGTCATCTCCGTCACGCACCGGCTTGGACCGATCACCGATGCGGATTGCATCTTCGTCCTTCAAAGCGGGCAGGTGGTGGAAGCGGGCTCGCATGAGGAGTTGCTCCGGCTCGGAGGCGTTTATGAGGGGCTTTGGCAAAAGCAGAGCGGGTTCACCATCAGCAAAGAGGGGGACCACGCGGAGGTGGAAGCCTCCCGCCTGAGATCGATACCGCTCCTCTCGACGATCGAAGATCAACTCCTGTCCGACTTGACGAAGGACTTCGTGACGGAGCGATTCGTTGCGGATCGGACGGTCGTCGAACAGGGTGAGCCGGGCGATAAGTTCTACATCATCGTGCGGGGGGTGGTCACGGTCACCGGGAGGGATGACTCGGGTCCGGAGAAAATGTTCGCCGTCCTTCAGGACGGAGACTATTTCGGTGAGATCGCCCTGCTCATGGATGTGCCGCGCACCGCGACCGTCCGCACGCGCACGGAGAGCCTGTTCCTGACGCTGTCGCGCGGGAGCTTTTCAAGAATGCTCGATCGGGACCCACGCTTGCGCGAGAAACTGGAAGAGGAATCCATGGCCCGATTGCGTTCCCACGCGCCAACGCCGACGGATGAGGGTTCCGCCGATAGCGCGGAGAACTGACCTGCCCCCTTGGCGCGCGTTTCTCGCCGGCCGAAGATCCAAACCGTCGGGGCGCCCCGGAGCCTGTGCCGAGCGATTGCGAAGTATTGGCGCACGGAGACGAGGCGGCACGCGTGGCGGGTTGGGCGAGTAGGGGTCGGGTCTTACATTCCAACATCTTGTCCCAACAGGAAAGTGAGGCGGGCCGGGATCCGATTCGCGACCGGGGGAGGGGAAATCAAACGGAGATCAGAGGATTGGAGGAATTCGCGGATCATCCGGAGGCGCCCCGGCCATCCCGAGACGTCCGATGTTGGACCCTCATCGCCGTTGAGTGAGGTTGTCGTGGCGCTCCGGTCCGCCGGGTTGACAGTCCTTCATCCCTTCCCTAGAATTTTGGGCGTTTCCGATCCATCGGCTCACCTGTCCATGAAATAGGGGCATCTCTTTGAAAGTATTGCAGATCGGGCTTGGCGGGTTCGGCAAGAACCACGTCGAGGCCTGGACCCGGATGGGTATGGCGGATTCCTTGTACGTGGCGGA
>JASLXW010000050.1 GCA_030740135.1 Nitrospinota bacterium | reverse complement strand
TGAAATGCCCGACCCAAATCCTTATCCTCAAAAAGCAACTTCGGTTGCATTGGGTGTGCTCCTCTGAAAGGGTTCCTCGCTCCCAGGAAGAGTACACCCTCTCTTTTTGCCCAAAAACACTTCTACACATAAAACGGTGCATCACCTGCGAGATAGTCTTGCGGGAATCATGGGGCGGCTTAGTGTTAGAATGATGTCATGACTGTGTGGACTTCCTCCGGTTTCAGGGGATTTTGGCCTCACCGTCCCGCTGATTTGGGCCGATCTGCATGAGCAACGAAGCCTCCAGAGGGAATATGTTCGCCCTCATGAATCGTTGGACCCGGCATCGGGCCACCCGCCATCTCGCCGCCCATGTGGCCATCTTCGCCTATTGCCTTATTCTTGCAGTCAGCGCGCCGCATCGCGTCCACCACTTTGGGCAAAGGTTCGAAGTGTCGCAGGCCGACACGGCCGGCGCCGCCGGAGTTCCGGTTGAGTTTTCACGGCCCACTCCCGAGGCGGGCGATGACGCCGACCGCGGCAACGGCCGGGAGCCCAACCCGGCTGGACGAGGGGCCTCCGAACTGTGTGTTCAGGCTTGGGCCGCCGCCGAAAGTCTCGCCTGTCTGGTCAACGGGGTGACAGCGGTTCAGGTCTCCCCCCGTCCCGCGACGGTATTCTTCGGCGAAGAACCCCTCCCTCGATTCCGTCGCTTCGAGACCGGCCGGCCGCGCGGACCCCCTGATCCCGCCTAAATCGTCTCCGTCAACGTCTCCCGTTCCACCCTTCCCAAAAGGGTCCCTTTCGCCTTTGGAATCAGGGAAAGAGATACCGCTCTATGTGTTCTCACAACTCGGTAGGGTGTGAATCGGTGAACGGTGAGGGTTTTCGGTGCGGGAATCCACCCGCATCGTCGCACACAGACCTGTGTACTCTTCTCCCAGCCGCCTCGACCGGCAGAAGGGGGGGAATCATGTTGTCAGGGTCTTTGAAAACTTCCGTCTATCCGATAATCCTGTTTCTGGCGGTCGGGATTTTCGCCGCCCCGTCCGTTTTGGGACAAATGAAACATTCCGAACATGGGATGAAGAAGGGCGGGCATCCCAAACCGGCCGGCCAATCCCATTCACAAATGATGAAGAGGAAACCCGGGGCCTCGATCCGGATCACCATGGACGAGCTGCATAGGCAGGGAGGCGTCCCGAAAGGGTGGAAGTTCCGGATTCCCGATGGAGATCCGGACGATGGCCGGAAGGTCTTCGTCGAGATGGAATGCCACCAGTGTCACGCGGTCCGGGGAGAAAAGTTTCCTCATGTGGAGCGGGGGCCGAAAGATGTGGGACCCGACCTGTCCGGGATGGGTTCTCACCATTCTCCCGAGTATTTTGCCGAATCGGTGATGAATCCGAACCGGGTCATCATCATCGCTGAGGGATATTCGGCAAAGGACGGGTCCTCCACCATGCCGAGTTATGCGGACGTCCTGACGGTGCAGGACCTCGTCGATCTGGTGGCCTACATTTCCAGCCTCAGGATGGGCGGCAGCCACGCCGAGCATGGGCATGGATCCGGTCACGGAGAAAGGAAGGAGATGGGGCGCGAAGGTCACAAGATGGGGGAGAAGAAGGCGCCCCCAAGACATGGGGGGCATATGAAGGACAAGTAGTCGTTGACCGCTATGAGGGGCGAAAGACTTCCGGGGGTTGTGGTTCCCTGTCCTTAATCCCCGGGCGGCTTGCCGGTAAACGCTCGATCTTGGAGTTCAGCCGATGAGAGTCCTGACGTTGAAAGGCGGTCTCTTCAAGAAGTTGCTTTGGCCGTTGGCTTATCTATTGCCGGTGCTGGCAGGGATTGGGGTCGCCCCGGAAGGATTCGCCCGAGAGCCGATCCGCGTCGTCACCACGACCACGGTGTTGAAACACTTTGTGGAGGTATTGGGCAAGGACAGCGTCCAAGTTTACAGCATTGGAAAACCTTACCAGGACCCCCACCTGACCCAAGCCACGCCCCAGGACATCTTGCGCGTCCGGAAGGCCCAGGTATTTCTGTGGACGGGCTCCGACGAGGAGCAGTGGACGGTGTCCGTCCTCCGCAACGCCGGCAACCGGCGTCTTGTCGTGGTGGACGCCTCGAAGGGGATCACCTGGCTGAACGCCCCGAAGGCGGCCGCCTCTGCGAGCGGGGGACACATCCACACCCGGGGAAATCCCTATTACTGGATGGACCCGTTCAACGCGGAGATCATCCTGGGCAACATCTTTCAGGCAATCTCTTTCGTTTCGGCCAAGGATCGGAAGTTTTTCGACGCCAACCGGCGGGCTTATCTCGTAGCGCTTCGAGCCCGGCTCGCGAAGTGGCAGGAACAGATGGCCCCGCTGAAGGGGACAATGGTTGTCAGCTATCACGACATCTGGCCTTACTTCGCCAAACGGTTTGGACTGAACATCTTGCGGCCCATCGAGCCGCAAGCGGGCATTCCGCCATCGCCGAAAGACCTCCGGGACATCATCTCGGAAATGCAGTTGGAGGAGGTGAAAATCATCATCCAGGTCCCCTTCTACGCCTCGAGCACCCCGGCGATGGTGGCCCGGGCGGCCGGTGCAAAGCGGGTGGCCCTGCCCATCTCCCTGGGAAAGAAGTACGGGACCGAAACGTACTTCGATTTGTTCGAGCGGAACATCCGGACGCTGTTGAAGGTTGCCGGCAAATGAGTGATACCAGGAAGGCAGCCCCGAGCCGTCCCGGAGGTATCGAACACGATGATTGAGCTTTTCTCGATCCCGTTCATGCTCCAGGCGTTCGTGGCAGGTGTTCTCCTGGCGGGCATTCTGGCCTATTTCGGGGTCCACGTGGTCCTGCGGGGCATCGTCTTTGTGGATCTGGCCCTGGCGCAGATCTCTTCACTCGGGGTCGTGCTGGGGTTGTTGATCGGGTTTGAGCCTGTGATCACGTCCATCGTGTTCACCTTCCTGGGGGCCACGCTTTTCGCAGTAGTCCGCATCGACGACGATCGGATTCCTCACGAGGCCTTCATCGGGATCATGTATGCCGTCGCCTCCGCGGCGGCCATCCTGATCGTCGCCAAGTCTCCCACCGGTGAGGCCAGCGCCCTGAAATTCCTTTTCGGGAACATCCTGGCCGTGACGCCTTCCCAACTCGGGCAGATGGCGGTCGCATTCGGACTCATCGGGCTGTTCCACGGGATTTTCCGGGAGAGATTTTTCCTCATTTCTTTCCACCATGAGCGGCCTAAGGATGCGGGGTTCTCCGTTCCCCTTTGGAATTTCCTCTTTTATCTCTCACTCGGGTTCGTCATTGCCTTTGCCATCCGGACGGGAGGCGTCCTTCTCGTCTTCTCCTACCTCATCGTCCCCCCGGTCGCGGCAATGCTTCTTGCAAGACGGATCTCCCGGGTCCTGGTGATTGCATGGATCTTCGGCGTGGGGACGAGTTTTTTCGGCCTTTATTTTTCCTTCCGCCTGAATTTGCCCACCGGAGCGACAATCATCTGTACGTTCGGTCTGCTTCTGCTCCTTGCCGGAATCGGCAGGTTTTTCCGGGCGAAGTATGTGACCACGCCCCCCCCTGCTGAACCTGTGTTTGCCCCTGAAGCGGGTGGAGACCGCCCTGCCGGGAGAGTGAAAGATGCGCCCCACCTCATGGATGACGGTTCTTAATAAAAGAAAACGACGGCGTAAAGCCCCGGCGCTCATTCCGCTGGGGCTTTGGATCCTGCTTGCGTCCTGTGAGTCCCAGCCGCCGGTCTTGGCGCCGCTCAACGATATCCTGCAACACTTCCTCGCGATTCGAGCCTCCTTGGAAAGGAAACCCTTGGACCTCTCCAGTGTGCTCACCGACGCGAGTCACATCGAGAAAAGTGCAGAGGCCCTGGGGCGCGCCTACACCGACCCCGCGAAAAAAGACCTTGCCAAGAGGCTGCAGGAAGATGCACGAGGGCTGAGAGTGGCTGTCTCCAAAAAGGACAATGAAAGGACCCGTGTTCTTCTCGGAAGAATCGAAACCGTTCTGAAGGACCTCAAGGCGCTCTAGGATGAGACGCATCCATCCGTCAACAGGGGGATGAACGCATGCGCGCGGCCCTGACCATCTCCGTCGGACTTGTGTTGGTTTTGGCACATCAAGCGACGGGCCTTTGCGGCGCCCTCGTCGGACGGGTGCGACTCGTCGGGAACATTCCGTATCAGGAATACCGCAGGGTGGTTCACCGCTTCTCAGACGCGACGCAAAGCCGCGCTCTCCTCGCTCAACGCCCGGGATGCGAACGGTTGGCCGGCGGTCTTGGCATTTCCGGACGAGGCGAGGTTCGCAATGCGATTGTGTACGTCCAGTCCCTCCAGTCCACCCGTGTCCCGGTTCGCAGGAGCCGAAGGCCCCATGTGGTCGCCGTCAGAACGATTCGGTTCGAGCCTCGCATTCTGGCGATCCAATCGGGTGAGCGGGTGGCTTTCCTGAGCCGGGCGCGGGAAGCGGTCCGAATTCAATCCTCATCCAAGGCACTGACTTTGAGCTTCGCTTTAGAGAAGCGGGGGAAGCGAAAGATCGTGAAGTTTCACCAGCCGGGGTTTGTATCGATCGGCTCGTCCGGCCGCCCATGGATGGAAATGCACGTCCGGGTTCACAATCACCCCTTCTTCACGATGACATCTGAGCGTGGTATTTTTCGGATCGAAGACATTCCCGAAGGCCGCCGTCGGGTTTCAATCTGGCACGGGGTGTTGGGCAGCCACACGCAGGAAGTGCACGTTCCTCCACAAGGCTTGGCGCGCGTGCGGTTTCGAGTCCTGATTCCAGGCGGACTCTCGGAGAGGATTCGGGAGTGCGCCGACCTTTGAACCCTCTATCGTCCGGTGTAGGGAATGGGCGGCTTTCTGAATTGGACGGCTCCAATTCCTGCATTGGGGAAGGCCGGGCCCTGGGATGAGTTCTGAGTTTCGGATGAACACGAAATGGATTGGCGCCGACGTCCCCCGCAAGGAGGATGGACGTCTTCTCACGGGCGGGGGGCGGTACGTCGACGATCTTCCCTGTCCGGAGGCGCTGCACGGCGCCTTCCTGCGCTCCCCTTACGCCCACGCCCGAATCGAGTCCATCGATGTCTCCGGCGCGCTGGAGCGGGGGGGGGGGGGCGTCGCGGCCTTCACCGCCGAGGATATGGGCGAAGCGTGCCGGGAGTTTCCACAGCCCGTTCCGAATCCCGCGCTTCGTCCCCGGAACATCCTCCCCCTGGCCCGCGGCTTCACCCGGTACGTGGGCGAGCCCGTCGTCTTCGTCCTGGCCGGGGACCGCGCGGCGGCCGAGGACGCCCTGGACGGGGTCCGGGTCTCGTACGAGGTTCTTCCGGCGACGGCCCATCCCGTGGACGCCCTGAAGGCGGACGCGCCCCTGGTTCACGCCGACCTCGGGGACAACCGGGCCGCCCGGATAGAGGTCCGGTTCGGCGACGTCGAGAAGGAGCTGGCCCGCGCGCCGAGGCGGGAGACGCTCCGGCTGACGTTGCAGCGGGCGGGCGGGGAGGCGATGGAGACGCGGGGCCTGTTGGCCTACCATGACGCGGCGTTCGACCGGTTGACCGTCTATTCCTCGACGCAGGTCCCCCACCAGGTGCGCCGAAACATCTCCCGGGTGCTGGGCCGCCCCGAACATTCGGTGGACGTCATCGCCCCGGACGTGGGCGGGGGGTTCGGACCCAAGGCGTTTTCCTACCCCGAGGACTTCGTCGTCCCCTGGGCGGCCATGCGGGCGGGCAGGCCGGTCAAGTGGATCGAGGACCGAATCGAGCACATCCAAACGACCTACCAGGAGCGCGAGCAGGTCCACGAGGTCGAGGTCGGGTACGACGAGGAGGGCCGCATCCTGGCGCTGCGGGACCGCGGCGTGTTCGACACCGGGGCCTATGTCCCTTGGGGGGCGGTGGTCCCCTATCTCTCGATGACCAACATCCCCGGACCCTACTGCATCCGGCATTTCGACGCGGCGATGGAGGTGGTTTATACCCACCGGACGCCCATCGCCCCGGTCCGCGGCGCCGGACGGCCGCAGTCGGCCTTCATCATGGAGCGGGTCATCGAGCGGATCGCCGACCGGCTGGGGTTGGACTCCGTGGCGGTCCGGCGAAAGAACCTCATTCAGCCCGAAGAGTTCCCCTACGAGATCGGCATCCTCGCGCGGGACGGCACGCCGTTGACCTACGACAACGGGGATTACCCCGCTTTGATGAACATGGCGTTGGAGGCCGCGGCCTATGAGGATTTCAGAAACGGCGAGCGGCGTCCGGGCGAGGCGGGGGACCCGGAAAAGGGCTGGTACGTAGGCATGGGCGTCAGCTTCAACATCGAGGGAACCGGATTCGGTCCCTACGAGGGGGCCGTCGTCCGTGTGGACGATTCCGGGGAAGTCATTCTTTACACCGGAGCGACGCCCACCGGGCAGGGCCACGAGACCATCCTCGCTCAGGTCCTGGCCGACACCCTTGACCTGGACCCCGGGAGCATCAAGGTCGTGACCGGGGACACCCGCCACATCCCTTATGGATTCGGGACCTTCGCCAGCCGGATTGCGGTGACGGCGTCCAATTCGGTGGCGGTGGCCGGAGACGCCATGCGGAAAAAGGTTTTCGAGTTCGCCTCTTCGTCCCTGGAGTGCGCCGCCGAGGATCTCGAGATCTCGGACGGGAAGGTTTTCGTCAAAGGAAGCCCCGACCGGTCCATGACGTTGGGGGAGGTGGCCCGCGCGGCCGCGGGGACGCCGGGGATGATGATGGGCGGCAAAGCGCCCGGGCTCGAGGTCCGGGAATACAATACGCCGAGCGCTCCGGCGACGTCGGCCGGCTGTCACGTGTGCGTCGTCGAGGTGGATGCGGAGACGGGATATGTGCGGGTGCTGCGCTACGTCGTCGCCCACGACTGCGGCCGGATCCTGAATCCGACGATCCTGACCGGACAGGTCCGGGGGGCGATCGTCCACGGGATCGGCGAGACCATCATCGAGGAGGTGGCCTTCGACGAGAACGCGGCGCCCCTGGCCTCCACATTTCTCGACTACCTCCTGCCGCTTTCCACCGACATCCCGGACATCGAGGTCCGCCACATGGAGACCCCCTCGCCTTACAACCCTCTGGGTGTGAAGGGGGCCGGAGAAAGCGGCACCATCGCGGCGCCCGCGGCCGTTGTCGCGGCGATTGAGGACGCCCTGAAACCGCTCGGGGTCGAGATCAACGAGACCCCGCTCACGCCCTACCGGATTTGGAAAATTCTGGAGACGGGGAACAGTCCGGTCGATGATCGGCAGTGGGGTGGAAGCCGGATCGATTGACCGTCGCGCGGAGAACGGGTCTCTGTTACGGCATCACCGCCCCGCCGTTGACGACAAGCGTCTGGCCGGTGATGAAGTCCGCGTCCGAGGACAGAAGGAAGACGATCGTCCCGACCATGTCTTCCGGGACCTCCCGCCGCTGAATGATTCGCATTTTCTGATTCATCTCATCGAGCTCCGGCCGCTCGCGGTTGTCCCTCTCATGGGGGATGTAATCCGGCGCGACGGTGTTGACGTTGATCCCGTAACCGCCGCACTCCCGGGCCAGGCTCCGCGTGAATCCCAGGATGCCGGCTTTGGAGGTTACATAGTGGATGAGTCCCACGGTCCCCTTGTAGACGGTGTTCGAGGCGATGTTGAGGATGCGCCCGAATTCCTGGTCCTTCATGTAGGGAAAGACCGCCTTGCAGCAGAAAAATACGCCCTTGAGGTTCACGGCCATCGCCCGATCCCATTCTTCCCCGGTGATCTCGAAAAAGGGTCCGAGACTCAGATCCTGGTAGAGGGCGGCGTTGTTGACGAGCCCGTCGATGCGGCCGAACCGGTCGTGGACGGATTTCGCCATGCCCCAGGTCGCCTCCTCGTCGGTGACGTCCACGGAGACGGCCATGGCCTCCCCCCCGGCCGCCTCGATTTCTTCCACCGTCCCCGAGGCGTCGATGATGTCGGCGGCGGCGACCTTGGCCCCCTCCCGCGCCAGACCCTTGGCGTAGACCCGGCCGAGGTTCCGGCCGGCCCCCGTTACGATGACCACCTTTCCTTCCAGTCTCATCTCCATTCTCCTCGACGGCGTCTTGGGGCAATTTCACAGAGTCGGGGCAGGGCTTACTCCGGATTCAGGACCGCGTACTCCGTCCCCGCCCACCAGGGCTCGATGCCCAGGTCCTCGGCGATGGCGCCCGCGGCGTTGTAGCCGCAGGCCCCGTGGCAGTCGCCCCGGGGGTGGGTGCTGGGACCGCAGAGGTACAGTCCCTCGATCGGCGTCCGGTAGGGCGGATAACCGTGGAAGGGCCGGAAGATCCCCATCTGATCCTGCGTGATGCGCCCGCTGACCATGTCCCCGTTCACCATCGAGATGTTCTCCCGGGCGATGTCGGCGGGGGAGTAGACGAACCGATCCACAATCGCCCCGTCGTCAATGTTCTTCGTCATGCCGCGGAAGAGGTCCATGCACCGGTCGGCGTAGTCCTCCTTGATCTCGTCCCACCGCTCGTTTCCCCCCTCCCCCTTGAGGTGACAGGGCGCGTACTGCCAGAGGATGGCGACGTGCTTTCCCGGAGGGGCGATCGAAGGATCGAACCGCGAGGGGTGGAGGACCATGTAGCCGGGCGGGTCCGGAGGCTCGCCGATGCCCAGCTGGTAGAACTCCCTCCGGATGTCGTCCATCGTGTCCCTGCCCATGATGACGTTGAAGGACTGGTTGGGAACGTCGGAGGAGGCCCGGTAGGCCGGGTCTGCGTTGAGGGCGAGGTGGACGCCGAATATCGTGAAATAGCTGAACCGGAAACCGCGGACCTGATCGGCGAACTCCCGGGAGAGCTCATCCCCGTCCACCATTTGCTGGAACACCTGCTTGGGCTCGACGTTGCTCGCGACGGCCCGGGCGGCTTGAATCTCGGTCCCGTCGGAAAGGACGACCCCCTTCGCGCGCCCTCCCCGGATCAATATCCGGGAGACGTGACATCCCGTCCGGATCTCTCCGCCGTGGGCCTCGAGATAGGCCGTCAGGGCGTCGGTGACGGACTGGGAGCCGCCGACCGCCAGGGAGTTTCCCCCCGAGCGGTGTTGGTTGACCAGAAGCGAGATGGGCACCATGCCGGATCCCTTGGCGAAAGGATCCTGGATGGTCTGCAAGGCGTAGTTGATGAACCAGACCTTGACGCACTCGTTCTCGAAGAGCTCATCGGCCACGTCCTCGATGCTCATCATCCAGGTCCGGAGCGCACGGCGTCCGTGGGCGATCTCCTCCAGCCGGCCCCAGACCTTCGAAGGGGCCTCGGGCGGGGAGAACAGCATCCGGGCGATGAACTCGAACGTGGATTCGTGCTCTCTGATCCAGTCCCGGTACCGGGCCGCGTCGTTGCCGGAGAACTTTCCGATTTCCGACACGGTCGCCTCCAGATCCCGGTGGAGGGCCAGGCTCCGGCCGTCGCCGAAGACGTGCGTGCAGATAACCGGAGGGAAGACGTACTTGGAGCCGAAGCGCTCCAACTCCAGATCCTCCCGAATAGGGCCGATGTGCATCCAGTTGTGGTTGACGGCGTGAAGGCTGAAGGTGAAGCCGGGCACGGGTTCGCACGAGGTGACGCCCCCGCCGGTGTAGGGAAGGCGCTCGAGGACCAGGGTCCGATGCCCGGCCTTGGCCAGGCAGCACGCAAGGGTCAGGCCGTTGTGGCCGGACCCGATGACGATGACATCGCATTGCTCGGCCAATTGTCTCCCCCCCCGCTTGGATTTCGTGAGATCGTCTCGCGTGCGCTCGCCGGCCGCACGTTCCCGCACGGAACCTTCGAGCGGACGGGCTCGCGGTTTTCAAACCGGAACCGCTCGGCGCCGAGACAACTTACAGTGTGTAAGTGTTTCATGGAGGCTATCAAACGCTCAGGAGTCATGTTAACGATTTCGCCCCCGGTTGTTTAGAACCTATCTCAAAAGTTGGTCGTGCCCTAACCGTCATGCCCGCATGTCGTAAGCGGGCATCCAGAAAAACTTGAAAACACTGGATTCCCGCTCCCCGATCAAGGCCCTCGGGGACAAGCTATCGCGGGAATGACGACAAAAGGCCAAGGAGTGTGAAATGGGATTTTGAGATAGGTTTCAGTCACGTTTATGGCGTGAAGAGAAAGAGATTGACAAACGAGATGGTCATGCTAAAATAATTTAAGTGATACACAATTTATTTAATATCCATGAGCGTGCGCCTCATCTGTTGATTTGTCCGCGCTTTTGACGCGCGGCGTTCCCGTCTTTATGGTGACTGACGCTCTATCATGAACAGAAAGACCCTGTTTCAGAATGCCGAGGCGGTGGCCCGGGGACTCAGCGAGTTCTTCGGCGAATCCATCGAGGTTGTGGTCCACGACTTCGCCGACCCCGACCGGTCTATCCTGGCCATTTACGGGAACCTGACCGGACGCCGGGTGGGCGACCCCGCCCCCGAGGCGCTCCGGCGGCATTGGGCGAAGGGGGAGGATCTGCACAACTACCCCGCCCAGACACGCGACGGCCGGCCGCTCAAGGCATCGACGGTTTTTCTGAGAGACGAAAGCGGATCAATCATCGGGGCCCTTTCCCTCAACTACGACCTGACCGTACCCCTGCTTCTCACGAATTTCCTGGAGCGCTTCTCTCGAAGGACCCGGTCGGCGGCGGAAGCGGCGCCCATCGTCGGGAACGGCGTGGGCGGCCAGATTGAGCGGGCCTTCGCCGAGGCGGCCGATGCGGTCGGAAGGCCGGCCCCGCTCATGGCGCGGGCGCAGAAGGTCCGCGTCGTCCACGACCTCGAACGCCGGGGCATCTTTCTCATCAAGGGCGCGGTGGACGAGGTGGCCCGGCTTCTGGGGGTTTCCCGTTACACGGTCTATAACTACCGAAAAGAGGTTTCGGCCGTTTGAATTCGGCATAACCCAATCATGGAAAGGTGAGGCATCATGTCCAATCAGACCGGCCGCAAGGCCCTTCTCGCCGCGGCGAATTCCCGCAAGAAAGACGTCGTCCGGTTTCTCCGCGACATCGTGGTGCTCCCCAGCCCGAGTCTCGGCGAGGAGAAGGTGGCCAAGCGGATCCTCCGGGAGATGAAGAGGCTGAAGTACGACGAGTGCTGGATTGACCGGATCGGCAACGTCATCGGGCGGATCGGCAAGGGCGGGACCAACCTCCTTCTCGACGCCCATATAGATACAGTCGGCGTGGGCGACCCCAAGGCCTGGACCATCGACCCCTTCAAGGGCAAAGCCGATTCCAAGGCGGTTTACGGCCGGGGTTCGTGCGACAACAAGGGCGCCGTCGCGTCGATGGTCGTCGGGGCCCCCATCGTCAAGGAGTTGGGCCTGCTCGACGACTACACCCTCTTCGTCATCGGGACGGTCATGGAGGAGGACCTCGACGGCTACGGCCTCCAGTTCGCCATCGAGAAATCCCTGCCCAAGCTGGACGGGGTGTGCCTGGGCGAGCCCACGAACATGGGCGTCTACCGGGGCCACCGGGGGCGTATGGAGATCAGCGTCCGGGCCGCCGGAAAATCCTGCCACGCCTCCGCGCCCGAGCGCGGCGTGAACCCGATCTACAAGATGGGGCCGCTGGTGAGCGCCATCGAGAAGCTCAACGGCCGATTGAGGCCCGACCCGTTTCTCGGCAAAGGCACGGTGGCCGTGACGAAGATCGATTGCTCGACCCCCTCCCTCAACGCCGTGGCGGACGAGTGCGTAATCTACCTGGATCGCCGTCTGACGGCCGGCGAGACCGCCAAGAGCTCGATCGCCGAGATCAAGGCCCTCAAAGAGGCGAAGGGAATGAAGGTCGGAATTCTGGACTACGAGACCCGGAGCTATACCGGACAGAAGGTCGAAACGGACAAGTACTTCCCGACGTGGGTGCTTCCCGAAGGCCACGCCCTCGTCCGGGCGGGCGCGGACGCGGCGCGTCAGGTCCTGGGCCGCAAGCCCCGCATCGGCCGGTGGGTCTTCAGCACGAACGGCGTTTCGAGCATGGGACGTCTCGGGGTGCCCACGATCGGCTTCGGCCCCGGCAACGAGATTGTGGCCCACTCGGCCAAGGAGTACATCGAGATCTCTCACCTGGTGAACGCGATGGCCTTCTACGCGGCGTTCCCGGGGTCCTATCTGAAGGTCAAAGGCGACAATGACTAATGGGATCACGGTATGGACGACACAGTTCCCAGGGGGGCTTTTTTGAAAAACTTGACCCGGTTGGGTCCGCACCCCTGGACCCCTCCCAGGGGTTGGGAACTCCCTGAAAAACTTTTTGCGGCCAAGCCTTTGGCTCGGCCTGCTGGGGGTGAGGGTTTTATGGCCATGCCGGTCGGCGGTGACCCTCGGTGGCTTGGTTTTTTGGCCGGATGCCTATCTGCCTATTGCGGCTGGTGTGCGCCCCCGAGGTTGTGATGAGCACGACCACCTTCATCCGCAGCTTGGCCGGCGCGCAAGCGCCCAAAATGTCCCCCCTGGAAGATTGGTTCCGTAACTGAAAAGAGGATGGGAAAACAGCCATGAAAACGAACATGACGGGGAAGGATTACATCTCCACGCAGGACTGGTCGGATCAGGAGATCGAGACAGCCTTGCAAGTCTCGGATTACCTGAAGATGAAGATGGCCCTGGGCGAGCCTCACCGGCTTTTGCCCGACAAGACGCTCTTCATGATCTTCTTCGACAAGTCCACCCGGACGCGGAACTCCTTCGAGGCGGGCGTCACGCAGCTCGGCGGCCACGCCCACGACCTCACCCCGGACATGATGCAGATCTCCCACGGCGAAAGCCCCAAGGACACCGGGATCATCCTCTCCAGCTACGGCCACGGCATCGCCATCCGTCACGATTTGGTTCCGGGGGAGGGGGCCTCGTATATCCGGGAAGTCGCCGAGCACGCCTACGTGCCGGTCATCAGCATGCAGGACGACGTCGACCACCCCTGCCAGACCCTGGCCGACCTGATGACGATCCGCGAGCAGTTCGGCCGGAACCTGCGGGGCCTCAAGATCGCCGTATCCTGGGCCTACGCCCCCAGCTACGCCAAGCCCATGAGCGTCCCCCAGGGTTTGATCCTCCTCATGACCCGCTTCGGGATGGATGTCACCCTGGCGCACCCGCCGGAGTATGATCTCATGTCGCCGGTCCTGAAGCAGGCCCGGGCCAACGCCGAGGCGCACGGAACGAAGTTCGAGGTGACCGACGACATGGACGCCGCCTTCGAGGGGGCGCACGTGGTCTACCCCAAGAGCTGGGGGATCGAGTCCCTTTTCCACAAGCCCGAAGAGGCCCTGGAGATCAGCAAGAAGTACAAGGACTGGATTTGCGACGAGCGGCGGATGGGCCTGGCCGACAAGAGGAGCCTCTACATGCACTGCCTCCCGGCGGACCGGGGCAGCGAGGTGACGGACGCGGTCATCGACGGCCCGCATTCGGTCGTGTTCGACGAAGCCGAGAACCGCCTTCATACGGCCAAGGCCCTGATGGCCCTCACGATGGGGGGCGGCCGGCCGTTTGAGGAGCGGAAGTAGGGGCGAATCCCGGGGGGGGGGGGGGGGGGGGGCGCCGGGGGTTTTTCGGGGGGTGTCGCGCGCCCGGGCCCCCCCCGGGGGGGGGGGGGGGGGGGGGGCGGGGGGGGCGCGCCGGCGCGCGCCCCCCCCA
>JASLXW010000509.1 GCA_030740135.1 Nitrospinota bacterium | reverse complement strand
GGCGGGATGTCTTCGTGGCGCGGACCCGGGAGGACGCCATCCGCCTGAGTCGCCCCTCGCTCGAGATGAAGTACAAGACCTACCACCAGTGGGGGCAGGACAAGGCCATGCCCGAGGGGGACAACAACTTCGCCGTTCCCTTCGAGGAGTTGATGGAGGATCGCTTCCTGCTTGGCTCGCCCGAGGAAGTGGCCGGGCAGATCATCCGCCTCATTGAGATGCTGGATGTGAACCACATCGTGCTCAACATCCAGCAACCGGGCATGTCCCACGCCCTGACCCTCGAAGCCATGCAAATGCTCGCCGAAGAGGTCTTCCCCCTGGTCCGCCGGGGCGTGCGAAGCTAGGGAGCCGGGGAGTTCGAAGTTAGGGGGAAGGAAGCACGGGCGTCGCGGCTTGACGGTTTCCGGAAGGGCCGGCCGGGGCGGCCGTTTTTTTATTCCCCGTTCGACAGGGGATCTTCGATCACGGTCACGAAATCGGGAATGACCCGAAATCGGATCTCCTCCCCCACGTCGATCCGCTGGTTCGGGTTGGCGTTCACGAGAAGGTGCCAGCCGGTTCCGATCCCGCCGAGAATCTCCACCACGAGGGCCAGAGACTTTCCCACGTAAGAGGTCTGGCACACCTTGGCGGTGAGGGGCCCCGACATATTGATCTCAAAGCTCTCGGGCCGGATCGAAATGAAGGCGTCCGTCCCCGGTTGCAGCCCCCGCATCGACAGGCAGGAGATTGGGCCGATCGAGGTCATCACCTCGTCGTAGCCCGGATCGAGAACGATGCCCGGAAGGATATTGGTCCGCCCCACGAAGCGGGCGACGAATTCCGTGGCGGGGAACTGGTAAATTTCCCGGGGCGACCCGGTCTGTTCGATACGGCCCCGGTTCATCACCAGAATCCGGTCCCCCATGAACATGGCCTCTTCCGGATCGTGCGTCACCATCAGCGTGGCGATCCCTGTCTCCTTGAGAAGGCCGAGGGTTTCCTCGCGAACCTGGGCGCGTAGGTTCACGTCAAGGTCCGAGAAGGGCTCGTCGAGCAAAAGGACCCGGGGCTCGGGCGCCAGGGCGCGGAGGAGGGCCACCCGCTGCTGCTGGCCGCCCGAGAGGGTGTGGGGATAAGCGTCCCGAAGGCCGTCGATCCCCATCCGGGCCATCGCCATCTCCACCGCCTGTAGCTTTCCCCGCCCGGCGCCGGCCACCCCGAAGATGATGTTCTCGAAAACGGTCAGATGCGGAAAGAGGGCGTAATCCTGAAACATGAGCCCGACGCCCCGCCTCTCGGGCGGTGTTTCCGCGCCCCGGCCCGCATCTGCGGCCACGGCGTTCCCGATCACGGTTCTTCCCTTTTGCAGCGGCTCGAGGCCGGCGGCCAGCCGGAGCAGGGTGGTTTTGCCGCAGCCCGAGGGCCCAAGGAGGCAAACGATCTCGCCCGCCTGGACGGCGAAGGAAACGTTCCGGATGATCTGGTGGTCGCCGAAGGCGTGGGAGACGTCCTCGAGGGAGAATCCGCTCACCCTCTGCCCCCCCCGCGGACACCCGGGCCGGGGCGCGACTTCCGGATGGCGGCGCTCAGGAAAAGGACCGGCAGAATGCCTGCCGCCACAATAGTCAGCGCGCCCAGCGCGGCTTCCTCCAGCAATTCGTCGGAAGCGAACTGGTGGACGGAGGTCGCCAGCGTTTCATAGTTGAAAGGGCGGAGGATGAGCGTCATCGGAAGCTCTTTCATGCAATCGACGAAGACCAGGATTCCGGCGGCGAGGACGCTCCTCCGGATGAGGGGAAAATGGACCCGGCGGAGGGTCTGGAAAGGTCCCAGGCCCAGCGTTCGCGCGGCGCCGTCCATGCTGGGGGTCACCTTGGCCAGGCTCGCCTCCGAGGTACCGTACGAGAGGGCCAGGAAGCGGACCAGATAGCCGTAGGTGACCGCGAAAATCGTCCCGCTCAGGATAAGCCCTGCCGGGGCGCCGTAAATGCTTTCCGTTACGGCGCCGAGGGCGGCGTCGAGCCGGGCGAGCGGGATCATCACCCCCACCGCCAGGACGGCTCCCGGCAC
The DNA here is from genome assembly GCA_030740135.1 of Nitrospinota bacterium. Next base: position 743 of record JASLXW010000509.1, on the reverse strand, counting down.
GGCGTAGCCGATGCTCGAAATCCGGGAGGCCGCCTTGAGGGCGCGCGTCCCGCTCTGCCGCACGCCGTAGGCCAGGAAAAGCCCGATCGCGACAGCGAAGAGGGCGCTGGTCAGGGAAAGGGTCAAGCTGTTCCGGACAAAAATGAAAAAATCACCCGAAAGGGTTTCTTCATAAAAGCGCAGGGCGAACCGGAAAAGTACGCCCGCCGGAAGCAGGAAGCCCAGGGCGATGGGGAGCAGGCAGGCGAGAGAGGCGAGCAGCGCCCGCCCGCCCGCGAGGCGGTAGCTCGGCAGATCGCGGGATTTCGAGCTGGTTTGGTAATAGCGCTGGCCGCGGCGGGCCCATCGCTCCGCGCCGATCAATACCGCTACGAAGGCAAGGGTGACGGCGGCCATTTGGGCCGCGCCGGAGATGCTGTTCATGTTGAGCCACACGTCGTAGATGCCGGTCGTCATCGTTTCGACGGCGAAAAAATCCACCGTCCCGAAATCGTTCAGCGTTTCCATCATCACCAGCGATACGCCAATGACAATTGCCGGCCGGGCCAGCGGCAGGGCAACGGAAAAGAAGCTGCGCCATGGGCCCCGCCCCAGCACCCGGCTGGCTTCGAGTACGCAAACCGATTGTTCCAGGAAGGCGGCGCGCGACAGCAGGTAGACATAGGGATAGAGCACCAGCGTCATCATGGTCACGGCGCCGCCGAGAGAACGCAGTTCGGGAAACCGGTAATCTTCGCGGCTCC
>JASLXW010000508.1 GCA_030740135.1 Nitrospinota bacterium | reverse complement strand
TTTGTCCTCCTGAAAATCCCGGTTATACGTCATGGGCTGCGCTTTGAGGAGGGTCAACAGACTGATCAGCGACCCATAGACCCGGCCGGTCTTTCCGCGAACCAGCTCCAGAACGTCCGGATTTCGCTTCTGAGGCATCATGGAGCTGCCGGTGAGGTAGGCCTCGGGCAACGTGATGTAGCCGAACTCCCCGCCGGACCAGAGGATCATCTCCTCGGCCATCCGGCTCAGATGCATCATGACCAGCGCGCAGGCGCCCGCGACGTACGCGCGATCCACGGGAAACCCCGTTCCGCTGAGCGCCCCGCTACCCAGGGGAAGGACGTCCACACGCCCGAGGCAGTCGAACATCCGTTCCTCATCCCGGTTCAACATCTCGACGTACGCGAGAAGGTGGTGGGCAAACAGCACCGGCTGCGCCCTGCGCATATGGGTGTACCCGGGCATCACGACGTCCACGTATCGCTCCGCCCTGTCCAGCAGGGCCCCCTTCAGGCGCAGGAGGCCCTCCCGCACATCCGCCAGGACGTCTTTCAGGTAGAGACGGAGATCCAGCGCGACCTGATCGTTGCGGCTCCGCGCCGTGTGGAGCTTTCCCCCGACCGGCCCGATGTCCCGAACGAGCCTCGCCTCGATGTTCATGTGCACGTCTTCCAGGCCGGGGTCGAACCGGAACCGTCCCGCCTCGATCTCCAGGCCGATGGTCTCCAGCCCTTTGACGATCCTGCGGGCTTCGGCCTTCGTGATGATCCCGCACTTGGCCAGCATCCGGGCGTGGGCGACGCTCCCTTGGATATCGTACCGGGCCAGGCGATGATCGAAAGAGACCGATTCGGTAAAGGCCTCCACGGCCGGCGCGGTGCGCTCCAAGAATCTGCCGCCCCAGGGTTTTCGACTCTCTTTTCGGCCCATGACCGTCAGTCCTTGTTCCATCCGGAATCCGCGGACGCCCTCCGTGGCGACGCACGGCTGTGAAACGCAATCGCGCTATACATAGATGCGCACCCATTCGCGGCCGCGCAAATTCCGGGGGCCGGGGAAGGTTCCGCGGCGGGGTGCGAAAACCCGCCGGTGTTCTAAAAGTGATAGTCGGAAACGGAGTTCTCTTTGAAATCGGGGTCGGGTTCGTATTTCTTGATTTCGATCTCGTTGTCGTCCGGGTCATAGAAAGACGCGGCGAAGCCCAATCCCCGGGCCCCTTGATTGGACTCCAGCCCCCGGACCGTCACGCCGCCCGCACCGCACCGATCGATGACGGCGTTGAATTCCGGGGCGTCGATCCCGAAGGCCAGGTGGTGCACTCCGGAGCGCGGCTTCTTGACCTTCCCGGCATACCGCTCGTCCGGGTGATGGAAGATCACCAGGATCCCATCGCCGATGTGGAACACCGCCTGCTCCCGGCCGTCGTCCAGGGACTTGCGACTCGAGAACTCGCGAACCCCATCACGTCTCTGTAAAAGCCCACCGACCGGTCCAGATCCGAGGAGGCCAGGGCCACATGATCGTAATAGATCCCCACTGCAGCACATCCTTTCAACTCGCCGGGAAACCGCGTTCCCCGTCGGACCGCCCCGGGAGGCCGCCTTATGCATCAAGCGTCTTCATGTGCTCCCAGAACGCGTGCTTGATCTGGTAGGGGAAATGTGGAAACGAAGGCGCCTTCTCGGACATCGGCTCAAGACGCGACCAGATGAAGGAGACCCCCCCCCCACCCCGGGCCGTCCGGAACGCTTCGGACAACACCGCGGGGGGGGAGCCTGCATCGGTTGCGGTGATCCCGAATCCCCGGGCGAGCATCCCGAAGTCCGTTCGGCCCCGGTTCACCATGGGCTGTTTCCCGGTGAGCTCGTAGCTCAGGTTGTCCATGACAACGACGACCAGGTTGTCCGGCCGGTGTTCGGCCACGGCGGCGAGGGCGCCCAGGTTCATCAGCAAACCCCCGTCCCCTTCGACCGCGACGATCCGCTCCTTAGGCCGCGCCAGGGCCAGGCCGAGGCCGAAGGTCAAGGCATGCCCCATCGGTCCGCTTAGGTAGAAATTTCCCGGCCGGTGGAGAACGGCGTGCCAGATTTGCGTCTGAGAGCCGATCGCCGTCACGACCAGCTCATCGCCGGTGTGCTCGGCCAGGGTCTCGAAGGCGTCCCGCTGATTCATTCGTCGGCCCCGAAGGTTTCTTTGGTGATGAGCAACGCGACGGGTTTCTGGCTCGCGTCCGCCAAGGTGTAGGCGTCGGCCACGCATCCGCGCTCGACGAAATCGGCCGGAAGCGGAAAACACTGGATCCCGACCTGCTCCAGGATCGGAACCGTGCTCCGGCCTTTCTCGATGTCGTAGAAGGCCCAGTCCCCCAAACGCCCCCGGTGCGAGAGGATCATCACGAACGGAATCCCGTAGGCGATGGGCAACGTGGCAAGGGCCCCCGCGCAGTTCATCGCGCCGACGTTCTGGATGACCATGGCCGCGCGCATCCCGCCCGCCGACGCCCCGCAGCAAATCCCGACGGCCTCCTCCTCCCGGGCGACGGGAACGTGGATCATGTCCGACTCCTCGTGCAGTTGAGCGATGAGACCCCGGATCCAGGAGTCGGGCAAAGAAGTGCAAAGACGCACCCCGCCCGCCTTCAGCTCGTTGTAAAGCTTCCGCGACCAGTCCACAACCGATCCTTTCCCCTGTGCGACCCCGAAGGCCCCCTCCGGCCGTATGATACTACGAAGCGCGCCTGATGGGTTACCAAAGGTTTTAAAAAAGCGCGGCGGCGCGGGGGGGGGCCGGGCGGGGGGGGGGCGGGGCGGGGGGGGGGGG
>JASLXW010000507.1 GCA_030740135.1 Nitrospinota bacterium | reverse complement strand
CTCCATGGCGGACCTCCTCGCCCGGTCAGCCCCAATTCTCCCTTATTTCAAACCCGCTCTTAATGGGGAGCACTATAGACCCCCTCGCTCGCTCCGCCCTTAAAACGAAGAAAGCCCGGCCAGTGGCGATTCTGAATTCATCGGGCTTTCGTCTAAATTATGCTCAAATAGGCAATACCACTTTTGGGTTCAACCCAAGCGGGAGAGGGTCATGGAAGTCACAGCGGGGAACCTCAGAGCCAACCGGCGGGACGCCTTGGAATCCACCTGGCCGGAAATCGCTTAACGGCAAGGGGACCGGGCGCAAATCATTAAAAAGTGAAAAACAAAGCCAAATTTCCCTTGGTATATAAGGACTTTCTGTTTGGCTTTTGGCTTTCGGGGGAAGTCCAGTTTCCGTGCGCCAAGATGTTGGGATGAGCGCAACGACCTCCAATCGCAGCTTGGCCGGCACGCAAGCGCCCTTTTGGCTTTCGGGGGTAAAGAGTTTCCGCGCGCCAAGGACGTGGTGGTCAGCGCAACGACCTTCAATCGCAGCCTGGCCGGCGCGCAAGCGCCTCAACCGCAGCCTGTCTGGCGTGCAAGCGCCCCGCGGTGCTATCATCTAGTCTGCCCCTGATTGATTCCCGAGGGGGACGGCCCGGGCGCTTACGCCGGGAGGGAGAAGGCAAGGGGTGCGCCACCAAAAATGGGTAAGAACGGCCTGCGTCGTGCTCTTGGCCTACGGGTTCCTGCGATTCCTGTACGGGGGCGTGTATACGCCCGCCCGCTTCACCACCGGGGATTTCTATTCGGCCTTCCCCGCGCCCTTCGCCCAGACCTACAATCCGGCTCTCCTGAAGGACAACATTTTCGGCACGAGTCACGTCAGCCTTCAGGGGTACTGGAGTTACGGTCCCGGGTTTCATGTACTCACCCTTCCCTTGACCCTCCTGAGCTCCTACAGCCTGATCGACTGGCTGGTTCTTCTCGCGCTGTGGTGCTCGATCGGGGCGGCCTTCTGGCTGGTGGGCCGCAAGCTGCTCAATCTCACCGGATGGGTGGAGTGGTCTTTTCTCGCGCTCATCTGGCTGAATTTCACGCCCCTCCACGCCTCCATCGGACAGCGCGCCATCGAGCTGCCCGAGATGTTCCTCATCCTCTGGGCGTTTGCGTATTGGGCGCATCAGGCGCGCGGCGGGATCGGGATCGCAGTCGCCGCTACGCTGAAGTTCCTGCCCGCGATGTTCATTCCCTACCTGGCCTGGAAACGGCGATGGAAGGGGGTGGGGGCCGCCGTGCTCGTGACGGGGATCATTCTGGCCGCCGCGTCGCCGATCCTCCCCTGGCGTCAATCCAACTCGGTGAGGGAATATCGCGTCACGACATTCGGCGCGGGACACGATATGACCCACGCGAACAACCAGTCCCTGGTGAATCTGGTCCAGCGGTTTTTCATCGAGGGACAGCCCGAAGGGCTTTGGCTCCGCATCCGGAATTCCGAGCAAGTCCGCGGGTGGGCGGGATGGGTCAACCTGGCCGTGCTGGCCATCCTGATGGTGTACGGAATCCTCCGCTTTTCTTCATCAAGCTCGGGTCCGCTCGCCCAGGAATGCGGTCTCCTCCTGATGATGATGGTGATGCTGATCAACCGCAACCAGACGTATTATCTGGCCCTCGCACTGCCGGGAATTTCGGCGGCGGCGGTTCAGCTCTTCCGCGAGGGCGCGTCCGCCGGCCGGAAAGTCTCGCGCCGCATTTGGGCGGCGGCCCTCGCCGCGGCCTACTTGATGATGAGTCCGCTCGTCCCGATGCAGGTCTTGGACTGGCTGGCGGACGCCCCGCCTTCCACGACGCTGGATTTGTGGAAGATCCTGGGCGGACCGGGATTGGGGGGGCTGCTCCTGCTTGTCGTCCTGGTCGGGGTGCATGCCCGAACCGTCAAAAGGGAGCAAGCGCATGCGCCTGAGGGGGCCTTTGGGACTGAAAGGGGTGAAGAGGCAGAGGGCGGGGGCCGCCGATTCCTGACCCGCCGCGCGGGATGGCTCCTGACCGCCGTCCTGGGGGCCGCTCTGTGGATACGGCTCTACGGCCTGGGCCGGATCGTGGACTCCAACCACGACGAGGTGAACCCCCTGATGGCCGGGTTCCGCCTGACCCAATCCCACCTTCTTCCCGGCGGGCCGTGGATCGAGAACTTCTTCGCCCAGCTCTTTCTTTACTATAACGGGGTAAGCTCGCCGCTTATCCAGTTCGTCAATCTCGAGATCCTGAACCTCCTCGGGATTCCCCTCCGGGAGTTCTACCTCTTCCTTCCCTACGCGGTGGCCGGGACGCTTTCCATCGTGGGGCTTTACTTCCTCGGAAGACGCTGGTTCAACACTCCCACGGCGCTTCTGGCGGCGGCCCTCGCGGCCGCGGCCCCTTTCCACGGGGTGATATCGCGCATCAATCACCCGATGGTGGGGATCTTCGTCAACCAGGTTTTCATGTTCCTGGTGTTGGAGAAACTGTTCGACACCCGCCGGAAGGTCTGGGCGGTCCTGTTCAGTCTGATGCTCTGTGTGGAGGTCCTCTCCAACAATGGCTTCCCCTTCACGATGCTCCTTCTCGCCTACTATGGCTGGATGCGCTTCCACGAGCGGGGGGAGCCGGTTGGCCGGACCCTCAAGCGGGTTCTGGCGTTCAAGCGCGAGACGACATTGATCTGGTGGGGGGCGCTTCCGCTCATCGTCATTCTCCTTCAGCTCGCGCTGTTCGCCGTGGCCCTCCGCCGGGGTGAGCTGGTGGGGCTTCTGGCGTGGTCGGTTGGTCACAAGCACCC
>JASLXW010000506.1 GCA_030740135.1 Nitrospinota bacterium | reverse complement strand
CGAAGGGTGGACCTGCGGCGGTCTTTTTCGAGCATTGAAAGCGCGGATCCGTTCTGGTTGTTGGCTGGAGTCGTTGTCTTGTTCGTGGCGCTGCTTCTGAAGGCCTTTCGCCTTCGGTATATATTGTTGCGCGTGAAGACGATTCCAGTCCTGACCCTTTTTTCATGTTCCATCATCGGTTCGATGTTCAACGCCAGTCTTCCGGCCAAGAGCGGGAGCCTGGCTTTTGCTTACTGGTTGGGAAAGAAGAACGTCGTGAGCAAATCGACCTCTTTGGCGGCGATTGTATTGTCGCAGCTCATCGACGCGGGCCTCCTCGTATTTCTCACGCTGATATTGGTCTATTTCGTCTTGCCCGAGGCCGGAGGTTTCCGCGCGATGTTTTGGACGGCGGGCGTATCGGTGTTGTTGATCATCGCCTGCCTGGTGGGATTTACCGGTCAGCGGGAGCGTGTGCGGGGATGGATTCACTCCGTCATCGGGCGTTGGCTCCCAAAGGTGTCCGGGATCTTGATAAGTAATATTGACCATTTCGCGGAAGGGTTGGATATCATCAAGAACAAGGGGCGGTTGACGAATCTGATATTCATGTCCGCACCGGTGATCATTTGTTATCTTTTGCGAATCCACTTTATTCTTTTCGGGATGGGCATTTCAGTAAGTCTCTCGGCTGTCGTCGTGGTCTGGGTGTTCGCGAATATCGGGACGCTTGCGCCATCGGTTGTCGGAAACATCGGTCCATATGAATTTATGGTTGTTCTCGCTCTCAAATTGTTTGGGGTGAAAGAAGATGCCGCCTTGGCGGCCGCTCTCGTCCTCCATTTTTTAATCCTGGCGCCGGTGATGCTGGCCGGATTGGCAAACCTCTGGCACGAGAAAATCCTGATCGCCAAGCCGGTGGCCTGAACGCCGGTTTTGGCGAGGGAAATTGCGCATGAACCCTGAAGCACGGAAAAAAAAGGAATTTTTTCTTCTGTTCATGGGAACGTGGCTGTTCTTGTCCGTTTTCTTCCCCGTGTGGTCCCCTCCCGTATCGGTTGGCGTCCGCTCCGTGTACTTCGGCATCCTCCTTGTTCACCTCGTAGTCGGCGGGACTCTCCTGTGGTTTCTTCTCGGCAAAGTTGCGTGGACTGAGCCCGCCGCGGATGGGATGGGATTGCGGGGGGTTTTGCGCGGGCGCAAGTCCCTCTCGTTTCTCCTGGGGATTGCTTTGATCTTGCACCTGTTTTACGTGTTTGCCGTTCCGGCGGGATATTACAGGGGCGATGAGCCTTATCACGTGTTCACCGCCACGATATACGTCAATAAGGCCGATGCGCTTTTGGCGGGAAGGGTTCTTTTCCCCTCTGTCTATTTGTTTCGCGGGTTGGTTCTGATTGTTGCGGCGGGGCTGTTTTTTTGCAGACGAATGGGTTGGGAGAAGGTCAAGGCCGGCTTGATCCGGTGCGTGAGTCTTCCGGGCTTGATCGTGACGGTCTTTCTCGTGGTGGGCTGGTTCTGGTTCGTTATCCGATTTGGGATTCGAATGCCGATGGAATTTTTCGAGTACCCCCCCCTGGGGGGAGTGCTCTACTTTCTCTCTTTCGCGATCTTCGGTCCCGTGACATCTCAGTTGGGCGTCGGCGAATTCGTCTTTGCCGCCCGGCTCGTGCAGGTGGGATTCTCCCTGGCGGGCGCCCTTATGGTCTTCTACTTGACCAGGCTATACCGGGACGAGCGGACCGCGGTCCTCGCCGCGGGTATTTATCTCTTTATCCCCGTTTCTTTCTTCTTTGGAAACACGGCGGATTATGCCTCTGGCACGCTTTTTTTCCTCCTGACGGTTGCGTACTGGTTCCTCAAATCCGAGAAGACCGGCAGACTCGAAGATCTGCTGATGGCAATCTATTTTGTGGGCCTCGGCTATAACTATAAGCGGGTCCTGATCTACACCGTGATTCTGTTCTGGATCTATTGGGGGTTGAGTCCATCGGGCGTCCGGGCTGGCCGTTTGCCTTGGAGGCTTCTGCGTTTTGCCCTGTCCTCTTGGATTGCCCTGGTTCCGATACTGCCGGGCTTTTATCAAAGCCTGGCGTACTCAGCCCGCGGATTCGGCATGATCCCGGGGAGGCTGTTGAACTTCACGGATTCTACAATCTATCTCCGCCTTCTGTCGATCGAGGTCACACAGGCGGTTTTCGCCTTGTTCATCGTGGGTGCGATCTGGGGGGTATGGCGCCGGCGGGACGCCTGGACGAGGTATCTCCTGATTTGGTTTTTCCTGTTCTATGGGATTTTTACGAGTTGGCCTACTTTCCCCAACTATCGATTCATGTTCTATTTCGTTCCTCCGGTTGTGATGCTGGCCGCACAGGGCCTGCGGGATGGTCTGGCGAAGATCAACAAGCCTCGGATTTCCGCGGTGATTCTCTGTGCGCTTTTTGGATTCCTGATATATATTGGTGCGTTCTTGGGTTTACCCCCTCCTAAACACAGGACGGATTTGTTCGCTTCTGATGTGGAGGCATCTTCTCAGCAACAGCGGGTCTCCCCGCGTGAACTTGGAGGCCGCAGAGGTCGGCGGTACAAGTGGTGGGCGGGGGAAGGGAAGCTGAACGACGCGCCATGGTACGCGCCCTGGAGAAAATAGCCCGAGCATTCCGGCGGGAGGAGGGGTGGCGCCTCCGCCGGGCTGCCCTGAGGACTCCTGGAAGGGCAAGGCGTAGAGCCAGGAGGAGGCATTGGGGTGCGCGCCTGAAGGGTGTCCAAAAACCGCCGGGCGCAAAGGGCGGTGGCGCACGAGAAAACCTCCATCACGTCCCAGC
>JASLXW010000505.1 GCA_030740135.1 Nitrospinota bacterium | reverse complement strand
ACCGGATACTTGTCGATGAAAAACTTGTCCAGGTAAACCCGACGCCGCGGCTTCTCATTCGAATAGCCGTCCTCGCTCCCCATGATGAACCAACCCGCAGGTACCAGGACCATCGTGTCCAGGCCCTTGCCGATTTGGTGGGGCGTGCCGGCGCCGACAGTCTTGGTCTGGGCGAACAGGGAGGAGGCAAGAAGAACTGAGACCAGAACGGCAAGAAGGACACTTCGCCGGAACCGCATGACGTGCCCCCTACGGGTGGGCGGGGTCTGTGTCTTTTCGGATTGACGATGGAAATTTTAACAGGTTTTTAAGCTGATAGGTGAATGAGGGCACATTGAGAGGGTGTCTGTCCCCCCGAACCATCAGGCACGATCACCGATAAAGGAACAAAAGGGCGACCTCCCCCCTACAGCTACACCCATGTATGACCCGCTGAGCGGGATTCCTCCCGCCCGGCGGATCTGAAAGCGGTCTCCCAAGAATTTAGGGGTGAGAAATCGTTGCGGTGTTTGGAGCGCTGAAATAGATCTTTCCGTTTGTCCCAACGGCCTGAATCCGTGGCGCTCCGCTTGGGTCCATCAGGTTTAAAATGCTCTCGCCTCCCTGCACAGTAAGACCAATTCGAAGTTTATTGTTTGAGTCGTAGAAATTCATGGACTCGCCATCACCCTCACCGAGAGCAATCCGCTTTTTTCCGTTTAAGCCGAACGTAGTGAGAGTTCCATTTTTCCCAAGGAGACCAACCCGCCCCTTTCCGGCTGAGTCGTATGCTCTGAAACTGCCATCTGACCCACGGAGACGAAGCCGCGCCTTTCCGGCTGAGTTGTTTACAGCGACAATGCCCATGGACCCATAGAGTACAAGCCGCGCTATTCCGGCTTTGTCGTATGCTCTAACACTGCCATCTGACCCGCGGAGCTTAAGCAACACCTTTCCGGCTGAATTCTTTAGGTAAATCGTTTTCGTCGTGATGCTCTTTGGGCTGATGTGGCCCGTATACGCCACCGTCCACCCCGCCGTGCCGGCGACAACGGCAAAAAGAGCCAGGGTGCCTACCCCCACCAGGGTCTTGCCCAGCCTTTTGCACCTTTTCTCCAGCGCTTCGATTCGTTGCTCTAGTGTCATCGGATTTTCTCCCATTTGGACCTGCGAGAATGACGGAGAAGGTTGTTCAAGGCTTCGCCGGAACCGCATGCGTGCCCCCATCGGGGGCGGGGTCTGTTCTTTTCGGATTGACGACGGGAGGGGGTGTCTAACGTGCCATCACCCAGAGCGCAGTTCAGCGAACCTGCACAAGGACTTCAATCCCGCGAAGCTCAACGGGAACTTCGAGTGGATCAAAAAGCCGAGTGCGCCGCTTGCCACAAAAAGGCTGAGGCGCCGGACGATTGTCTGATCTGCCACAATTGTCACATCGGTAAAACAGAGGGGACTTAGCAGAAATCAAGCGAAATTAAGGGGTTTGGAGGGGTTCGCCGTCAGGGGCGTTGCCCCCCCCTGACGTTTGACGTAGGGCCATCCTCGATTTTCAGTGGAGACCTAGTTTACCGGCGTTTGCACCTTACTGATTTCCCTATGGCACCGGCATTTGGGCCTAACGCACCGGGTCAAAGACGGAACCTGTAACTAATCCCTGCTGTCGCACCGTGCCTTGTAGTGGTTGCACCGTTAAATTTTTGCTTGACATCGCCCACGGTGATCGACCGCGCGGTGATGGTGCCATCTCCTGAATCGAGATACCAGTGCTGGTATCCTGCCTCTACGGAGAGGCCTTTCAAGAGATGACGGCCCAGATCAAAAGTCAATGCCGCGTCGATTTGGAATCCAAACCCACCACTGACTGAGGCCTTGAAGCTCGGGTTTTGTTCCAAGTCCGTTCGGAAATGATGGATATCAACTAACGTAAACTTTGACCAAGGGATAAAGAAAACGCCTCCGCGAAATGAAAGATCCTGAAGAAGAGGGATCTCCCCGCGAGCGCCGATCCTGATGCTGGTCCATTTAAAGTCTTCGGTTATTCCCTTCCCTTGGTCAGCAAAGGCGCCTGTGGCCGGAGTGACTTGGACAAACTCGGTCGCGATGTATCTTTCCTTCCAATATTGACCGCCAAACAAAAGATCGAGAAAGCCCTCGCCTTTCCCCCCCCCTAGAAGCCTGTATCCCACATCACCGCTTACAGATAATAAGCCATCCTCATCGGCCGTCGACAGAGAGTCTGAGAATAATTGGGTTCGGTCGTCCCCAAGATAGTCTTTGTCCTCAAGGGTTCCGCCCCCTATATCGCCAACCCCGCCGCTGATACGCAAGATGAACCTAGAATAGACGGCTTCGGCAGTAAGCTCGACGACCACGCTGTCAACATCATCCCATTTCAGCTCGGAGACGACGCTCGGGACCCCACTCGCCGCCCCCATACTCCAATCACTCGATCCGAAACTTATCCAGGTTTTCGCACCGAAGGACAGAGAAACAGGTTTCTGCCCGAGCGCAACGGAGGGCGCCAAGATGATCGCGAAGGCGAGGACCCAAACCATTTTGAAATTCTTAATCGTGTTCATTTCCGGCCGCCTTTCCCGCGGAGCAAGGAAAAAGCTCCAATTTCACCCAGAACCACACCGCCGCAATCTCACTTTAACCGCGATCGAAGATATTATCAGGAGCCCTACAACTCTGTCAAGGGCGGAGTAAAAATGTACCGGCATAGCGGAGTAAAAGTGTACCACCTATAAAGTAGTTGAATGTGGAGATAATCAGGGGGTACCCCCTGATTATCTGATCGTGTTTGTTATTTCACCTTTTTCTTTTTTTTG